>CAJAOB010000294.1 GCA_903941205.1 uncultured Burkholderiales bacterium
ATTGGCGTGACCATGCAAGAGCAGGGCGTCTCGCGCATCGTTGCGGTAGATATGGAAGCGGCGATTGGCTTCGCAGACACGGCGATGTCGGCATGATCAGCCTGCAAACCGGTCTGGCACTCGCGGGGCTGTGTATCTTGCTGGCAGTGCTGCTGCACGGTGTCTGGACGACAAGTCGGAGCCGGCCCAAGCAGGCTAGTGCTTCACCCGCGACCGGTGCCGCCCGGAAGCCTGGCGACGGCTTCTTGGGCGAGCGGCGGGAGCCTACCTTGGACGATAGTCTGGAGGCGCTGACCACGATCACCGCGATCGAAAAGAAAGCCGTGCTGGACGCGCTGATCGACGTGATTGCGCCGGTGCTTGTCGAGGCGCCTGTTTCAGGCGACGCGGCCTTGGCAGCCATGCCGGCGACACGGCGCGCTGGCAGTAAGCCGCTGGCCGTTGAAGGCTTGAACGTAGCGACCGGCGGCTGGGAAATTCCGGCGGCTGGTCAGCGCTACAGTGCCTTTCAAGTTGGCCTGCAACTGGCCAACCGGACCGGCCCGCTGAACCAGATTGAATACTCCGAATTTGTCATGAAGGCTCAGGCTTTTGCCGATGCCGTGGCCGGCGAGACCGAATTTCCGGACATGCAGGAAGAAGTGGCCCGCGCCCGCGAACTCGATCAATTCGCCAGCGACCATGACGCGCAATTGAGCTTGAAGGTACGCGCCTGCGGCGCGGCCTGGAGTCCTGGCTATGTGCAGCAGAACGCGGCTCGACAGGGTTTTGTGGCGGGCGCCATTCCAGGGCGCATGGTGCTGCCGGGTGCCGCCGGGCAGGCCCCTTTGCTGGGTCTGTCGTTTGACACGCAAGCGGCGATGTCCGAGGACCCCGAACAAACCGCCCTGCGCGAGCTCACCCTTTTTCTGGATGTGCCCCAGGTCGCCCGAAATGAGCAGCCTTTCGCGCGAATGTGCGAGGCGGGACTGGCCCTGGCTGCCGCTATGGATGGCAGCATCACCGACGACGGCGGCAACCCCATTCCGATTAAAGCCATGGACGGGATTCACGCCGACCTTGAAAAGCTCTACGACACGCTGGACGCCCGCGAGCTGTCGGCTGGGTCCTTGCTGAGCCGGCGACTATTTTCCTGAGCCGCTGCGGTGCCGGTTTTGACCTACCGGTTTGACGTCATCGCGACCGGACGCCCCTTCTTGCCACGCCTGCATCAAAGTTCAACGTGACCACTGATAAAACTGCCCTTGCTGCATTCACTGAGCCACCTGGTACACCGGCATCGCCGGCCGCGCTGGCTGGCAAGGTGCAGGCTTTGCGCCAGCAAATCGAGCATCACGCGCACCGCTACTACACGCTCGACGAGCCCGAGATTCCGGACGCGGAATATGACCGCTTGTTTGCCGAGTTGCAGGCGATCGAAGCCCGGCACCCCGAGTTGGTGACGCCCGATTCACCTACTCGCCGCGTGGGCGCTGCGCCGCTGGCAGCGTTCGCCAGCGTGCGACACGCCGTGCCCATGTTGAGCATTCGCACTGAAACCGACACCCAGGCCACCGGGGCCGAGAACTTTGACGCCCGCGTGCGGCGCGAGCTCGGTCTGGCCCCAGGCGATCCACCGGTCGAGTACGTGGCCGAGCTCAAGTTTGACGGCCTGGCCATGAGTCTGCGCTATGAAAACGGCGTGCTGGTGCAGGCGGCCACGCGCGGTGATGGCGAGCTTGGTGAGGACGTCACGCAGAACATCCGAACCATCCGGCAAATTCCGCTCAAGCTGCCCGCTGGTGCGCCGGCGGTGCTGGAGGTGCGCGGCGAGGTCTACATGCGGCGCGATGAATTTGACGCACTCAACGAGCGTCAGCGCCAAAAAATTGCTCAGGGCGCCAAAGGCGAAAAAACTTTTGTGAACCCGCGCAACGCGGCGGCTGGCGGGGTTCGCCAGCTCGACCCGGGTATTGCTGCACAGCGCCGTCTGAGCTTTTTCGCTTACGGGCTGGGTGAAGTGTCGCCGGCCGGGCAGGGTGGTCCGGTTTTCGAAACGCATCACCAACTGTTGATGATGCTCAAGGCCTGGGGCTTCCCGGTGGCAGAGCAAACCAGCGTGCTCAGGGGCGCTGGCGAACTGGTGGCTTTCCATGAGCGCATGGGTCAGGTGCGTGACCAGCTTCCCTATGACATTGACGGTGTGGTTTACAAAGTCAACAGCATCGCGCTGCAACGCCAGCTTGGTTTTGTCACCCGCGAGCCGCGCTGGGCCGTGGCCCACAAATACCCGGCGCAAGAGCAACTCACCACGGTGCTCGGCATTGACGTGCAGGTCGGACGTACCGGCAAACTGACGCCCGTGGCCAAGCTGGCGCCGGTGTTTGTCGGTGGCGTCACGGTGACCAATGCCACTTTGCACAACGAAGACGAAGCCCGCCGCAAGGATGTTCGTGTTGGCGACACCGTGGTGGTACGCCGCGCCGGTGACGTGATCCCCGAAGTCGTCAGCGTGGTCGCTGAAAAGCGCCTTGCAGATGCCGCGCGGTTCAGCATGCCGGGCCAATGCCCTGTGTGCGGCTCGGCCGCCGTGCGCGAGGAAGGCGAGGCGGATTACCGCTGCACGGGCGGGCTGTTTTGCGCCGCGCAGCGCAAGGAAGCCATTCTTCACTACGCCCACCGCCGCGCCGTCGAAGTCGATGGCCTGGGTGACAAGCTCGTTGAGCTGCTGGTGGACGCCCACATCATCCGCACCTTGCCCGACCTGTACCGGCTTGGCCTGAGCTCGCTGGCCGGCCTGGAGCGCATGGCCGAGAAGTCGGCCAACAACCTGCTTGAGGCGATTGAAAAGTCCAAACAGACCACGCTGGCGCGTTTTATCTTTGGCCTCGGCATTCGCCATGTGGGCGAAGCCACCGCCAAGGCGCTGGCGCGCCATTTCGGCCAGCTTGACGCCATCATGGCCGCCGGCCCGGAGCAACTGCTGGAGGTCGACGACGTGGGGCCGGTGGTCGCGCAAAGCATCCGAACCTTCTTTGACCAGCCGCATAACCGGGAAGTGGTCGAGCAATTGCGCGCCTGCGGTGTCACCTGGACCGAGGGCCAGGCCGCCGAGCGCGCAGCACAGCCGCTCGCAGGAAAAACCCTGGTCATCACCGGCACGCTGCCGACGCTCAGCCGCGACCAGGCCAAGGACCAAGTCGAAGCCGCCGGCGGCAAGGTCGCCGGCTCGGTGAGCAAGAAAACCGACTACGTGGTGGCCGGCGCCGAAGCGGGCAGCAAGCTCACCAAGGCCTTGGCGCTGGGCGTCAAGGTCATCGACGAAAACCAGCTGATGGAGTTGCTCAATGGCAGTGCGTGAAATTTTGAAAATGGGCGACGAACGCTTGCTGCGCATCGCCCAGCGCGTGATCGAATTCGACACCAACGCGCTGCATTTGCTGGTGTCCGACATGTTCGACACCATGCGCGCCGTCAACGGCGCCGGTCTGGCAGCGCCGCAGATCGGGGTCGATCTGCAACTGGTGATCTTCGGCACCGACGCCGTCAACCCGCGCTACCCGGATGCGCCGCTGGTGCCCCGCACAGTATTGCTCAACCCGGTCATCACGCCGCTCGGCGAGCAAGAAGAAGACGGCTGGGAAGGCTGCTTGTCAGTGCCCGGCCTGCGGGGCCTGGTACCGCGGTTTTCCCGCATTCGCTACACCGGCCTGGATCCGTACGGCGACCCGATTGACCGCACCGTCGAGGGTTTTCATGCACGCGTCGTGCAGCATGAGTGCGACCATTTGATCGGCAAGCTCTACCCGATGCGGGTACGTGACTTCACCAAGTTTGGCTTTACCCAAGTGCTGTTCCCTGGGCTGGACGACAACGCCGATGACTGAGGCTGACGGATTGCGCCGAAGTTGCCGCTGGAAGATGACCCGTGTAGCCAAACAATGCGAGCGAACATGAGCGACGCCGAACTCAACATCACCTTTGACCTGATCGAGCAAGCCAGGCTTCAGCCCGAGCAAGTCGCGCTGGTCTTGCCCGAACGCGACATCAGTTACCGGGAGCTTGACCGGCTCGCCTGGCGGTCGGCCCAGTACCTGCAGGACCAGGGGGTGCGCGCGGGCGACGTCGTGGCCCTGAGTTTTGAGAATGAGTTACTGATGACCATCGCGCTGCTGGGCATTGCCCGGCTGGGGGCCACTATTTTTCCAATTCCCCGGCTCGCGGGGCAGGCCCAGGCGCTCGCGTGGATGATTGACGCCAAGGCAAGCTGGTTTCTCACCGACACCGTCGCGCCGCTTGATTCGCCTGTCAAAACCATTTCAATCAATCCGGGCAGCTTCGCCAACGCGGCTCGGCCCGTCACGCTGAAGTTGATCAGGGAAGATGCGGCTTATCCCCTGATGATTCTCATCGGTTCGGGCACCACGGGCAAAAGAAAACTGATTGCGATCAGTCACGCCCTGTTCAGAAGGCGTATGCGCATTTGGGAGACGACCATGCTCACCAACTCCAGTGATCGCTCCCTTTCCATGACTCACATGGAATACGGCTCGGTGGCACTTGGATTGTTTTCGATCATCTCCGAGGGCGCTTCCATGGTCCTGTTTAAAAGAGGTGAGGGCAATTTCCTGGAAGTTTGCGCTGACAAGAAAGTGTCGCGTCTGGGCGGTAGCGTTTTCCATTTTGAATTTCTCCTCAAGACCCTGGAAACAAAGTCAGTGCCCGCCGGCCTGACGCTGAATCAAGTCATGCTGGCTTTTTCTACAGTGACTAGCAAACTAAGAGAGCGGCTGCGCGAAAAGCTGGGTGACATTATTTATGTTTCTTATGGAACAAATGAGTCGTGGTTGGTTTCCGTCGCCACGCCAGCCACCGTTTTTAATATCACCGGCACCGTCGGTAAGCCGGTTCCCGGGATCGAACTCGAAATTGTTGACCTTAATGGGAAGCCTGTAGCCCGCAACATTGCCGGACACATTCGTATCAGGAGCCCCGGACTTATCGGCGGCTATCTGGGTGACCAAGAAGCGTCTGAGTCGGTATTCCGTGAAAGCTGGTTTTATCCCGGCGACATGGGGCGCATTGATGAAAGTGGTGAACTGATATTTTGTGGAAGATCGGACGATACGATTATTAAAAACGGTATCAATATTTATCCCGCTGAAATCGAAAACTGTTTATTCAACTATCCCGGTGTCAAGGATGTATTTGCCACGTCCCTACCGCACCCGGTTCATCAGGACATACCTATTTGTGTGGTGGCCTGCTTTCCAGGGGTGACGGTCTGGCCCGAGGCGCTGGAGGAATATGCCAGAGACAATTTGGGATCGGGGCGGCCTGATCGGATTTTTGTTGTGGACTCCATTCCGCGCCATGAAACGGGCAAGATCCTCAAGCCCGAGTTATTCGAAAAGCTCGAAAAGCTTCAAAAACTTCATGACTGAGGCTTTTGAGTCTGCTGGGTTAGAAAATTTTGCACCTTGTAACCGGGAAAACAAAAGCTGATCGGCCGGTTTGTGGGTGCAACAGTGACCGGGGTCGGTTAGCCCGGTTCCTTACAGCCCACCACGCGCGCAGCACCCCGTCGACGGGCGTTCGCAGGGTCACGCTGAGCGTCGTCAGCGAGCCGGGACGCTCTTAGGGCCCGATCTCAGGCGTTCAAGGCTTCCAGCAACTCCGTCTCAATCGCAATTTGCGCCCGGTTTTGCTGCAACTCGGGTCCGTCGATCAGGAAGGTGTCTTCCACCCGTTCACCGAGCGTGGTGACTTTGGCCAGCTGCAAGTTGATGCGGTGGCGTGCCAGTACGCGGGCAATCGAGTAGAGCAGTCCCACGCGGTCGCTGGCCGACACGCTAAGCAGCCAGCGCTGGGCTTTTTCGTCGGGTCGCAGGTCAACCCGCGGCGTGATCGGAAAGCTTTTGACGCGCCTTGAAACCCGGCCCTTGCCCGGGGTGGGCAGGGGCCCTGCAGCTTCTAGCGTGCGAACCAGATCGGCCTCGACCATGGCTGCAAGCTCGCGGTAATGCTCGGTCAGCGTGGGGCTGATCATCTGAAACGTGTCCAGCGCGTAGCCGTTGCGGGCGGTGTGGATCTTGGCGTCCAGAATGCTGAAGCCTGCCCCTTCAAAATAACCGCAAATTCGGGCAAACAGGTCAGGCGCATCGGGTGTGTAGACCAGCACCTGCATGCCTTCGCCTGCCGACGAGCGTCGGGCGCGCACAACGGGCTTGCCGGCGCCTACGTGCCGCGACAACTGACGTGCATGCCAGGCAATGTCGGTGGCTTCGTGGCGCATGAAGTAGCTGACGTCGAGCGTGGCCCATAAGGTTTTTTGCGACTCGAAGGGCTCGGCGTGCAGCGCCAGAATGGTCAGCGCTTCACGCTTGCGGGACTCGACCTCGGCCTGCGGGTCGGGCGCTCGCCCGCCGAGCACGCGCAGCGTATAGCGGTACAGGTCTTCGAGCAACTTGCCCTTCCAGGCGTTCCAGACTTTCGGGCTGGTGCCCCGGATGTCGGCCACGGTCAGCAGGTACAAGGCGGTGAGGTAACGCTCGTTGCCGATGCGCACTGCAAATTTAGCAATCACTTCGGGGTCGCTGAGGTCTTCTTTCTGGGCGATGCGGCTCATGGTCAGGTGCTCGCGCACCAAAAACTCCACCAACTGCGTGTCCTGCGGGGCGATGCCGTGCTGGCGGCAAAACGTCCGGACGTCTTTGCAGCCGAGTTCGGAATGGTCGCCGCCGCGGCCTTTGGCGATGTCGTGAAACAGTGCCGCGACGTAGAGAATCCAGGGCTTGTCCCAGCCGGCTGCCAGCTGCGAGCACATCGGGTATTCGTGCGAATGCTCGGCCATGAAAAAGCGCCGCACATTGCGCAGCACCATCAAAATATGCTGGTCCACGGTGTAGACGTGAAACAGGTCGTGCTGCATTTGCCCGACGATCTTGCGGAAAACCCACAAATAGCGGCCCAGCACCGAGGTCTGGTTCATCAGCCGCATGGCGTGCGTGATGCCTTCGGGCTCTTGCAGGATGCGCCGGAAGGTGTCGCGGTTGGCCGGGTCAGTGCGGAATTTCCCGTTCATCATGCCGCGTGCGTTGTAGAGCGCGCGCAGCGTCCGCGCCGACAAGCCGCTGACGCCGGGCGTGGTCTGGTAGAGCAGAAACGTCTCCAGAATCGCGTGGGGTTCGCGCACATACAACTCGTCGCTGGCCACTTCGATGCGGCCGGCTTTTTCAAAAAACCGCTTGTTGATGGTCTGCAGGGGCTGCGTGTTCGGGTTCAGCCGCTCCTCGATATTGAGCAACAAGATCTGGTTGAGCTGGGTGACGGCCTTGGCCGCCCAGTAGTAGCGGCGCATCAGCGATTCACTGGCCCGGCGCGGCAGCCGGGACCCATCGGGCGCCTGGCTTGCGTAGCCAAACGTTTCGGCGACGGCGGTTTGCAGGTCAAACACCAGACGGTCTTCGCGCCGGCCGGCCAGCATGTGCAGTCGCGCGCGAATCAAGCTGATCAGCGCTTCATTGGCCTTGATCTGGCGAACCTCAAACGCGGTGGCCAGGCCATTGCGGGCCAATTCTTCCCACGACTTGCCCAGGCCGGCTGCGCGCGCGACCCACAAAATCACTTGCAAGTCGCGCAGGCCGCCAGGCGATTCCTTGCAGTTGGGCTCCAGTGAATAGGGCGTGTCTTCAAACTTGTTGTGGCGCTGGCGCAATTCCAGCGTCTTGGCGACAAAAAAGGCTCTTGGGTCCAGCGTGGCATCAAGTTCGGCGCGCAGGTCCGTGAACTGGGACCGCGAGCCGGCCAACCAGCGGGCTTCGAGCAGCGAGGTCTGGACCGTGACATCCTTGGCGGCTTCCTCGACGCATTCGGCCAGCGTGCGCACGCTGGAGCCAATTTCAAGGCCGCTGTCCCAGCAACTGCCGATGAAATTCTCGACCCGGGCTTTCAGACTTTCGCTGCCATCGTCGCCGGGCGATTCCAGCGCCGCGCCCTTGGGCAGCAGCAGCAGCACATCCACATCGGAGTGCGGAAACAGCTCGCCACGGCCGTAGCCGCCGACGGCGACCAGCGCGCAGTCCGGCGGAAAACCCGCGCGTTGCCAGAGCAGGGTCAGCGTGGCGTCGGTGTGGCGGGCGAGCTTTTGCAGGCGTCCCCGGATGCCGCGGCTCGACGCACCGCTCTGCGCTAGCGAAGCCAGGAGCGCCGTTTTGCCGTTGCGGTAGCGCTCGCGCACCAGCGGCAGGTCATCCCTGGTCGCCGCCAGGCTGCTGGCTTCGGGAGGCTTGACGGATGGCATCCGAAAGGCAAAGGCCAGAAGCCTCAGGCACTGACGGCGACGCTGGCCTGCGCCGGGGCGTAAGCCGCTACAAACGCGGGTATGGCTGGGCTACCGGCCGACAGCGTCAGCACTTCGTAACCGACTTCGGTCACCAAAATCGTGTGTTCCCATTGGGCGGAAAGCGAATGATCGCGGGTGACGATGCTCCAGCCGTCTTTTTCCGGACCGTCCTTGATGTCGCGCTTGCCGGCGTTGATCATGGGCTCGATGGTGAAGGTCATGCCGGGCTTGAGTTCGTCGAGGGTGCCGGGACGACCGTAATGCAGCACCTGCGGCTCTTCATGAAACCTTTGCCCAATGCCGTGGCCGCAAAATTCACGGACGATGGAAAAGCCCTGCTTTTCGGCAAAAGTCTGGATCGCGTGGCCAATGTCGCCAAGCCGCACGCCGGGCTTGACCCGCATGATCCCTTGCCACATGGCTTCGTACGTGATGTGGCACAGGCGCTTGGCGGCAATCGAAGCCTCGCCGACCAGGTACATGCGGCTGGTGTCGCCGTGCCAGCCGTCCTTGATGACGGTCACGTCAATGTTGACAATGTCGCCCTTTTTCAGCGGCTTGTCGTTTGGAATGCCGTGGCAGACCTGGTGGTTAACCGAGGTGCACAGCGACTTGGGGTAGGCGCCGTAACCGGGCGGCTGGTAGCCCAGGGTGGCTGGAATGGTTTTTTGCACCTGCGTCATGTAGTCATGCGCAAGGCGGTCGATTTCATTGGTGGTGATGCCGGGCTTGACGAAGGGTGTCAGGTAATCCAGCACTTCGGAGGCGAGTTTGCCGGCCACCCGCATGCCCTCGATCCCGGCCGCATCTTTGTAGGTAGTACTCATGCGTCGGATTATCCCACCACGCCCCAGGCCGTGCGCGCGCCCGGCGGTCGGTCGCAGCAAGCTGGCGTGAGTCGCCGCAAGGCGGACGGCTCGTCATCGCTCACCCCTGTTTGCCCCAGTTTGCCCGCCTGGTCACTGATAAGATTCAAAGTACATGATCGTGCGCGGCAGCCTTAGGCGCTCGCCGGCGACCCACCCCGGACCAGGCCCCTGGCTGACCCCGACAACCACAAGGCCAGTGCCAACGTGACCCTGCACCTGACGACTTTTGAGGGCGAATCCCGCGGAATCAGCGCACTGAGCGATTTCCGAGCGCATCAACTCCTTCCCCGGCTGCAAGCCATCAACGACAAAATCACCGGTATCAGCGGCCGTTTCGTGCACCTGGTCGCCACCCAGGCGCTGCCTTCAGACGCGCTGAAGCTTCAGTTGCAGGCACTTTTGAACTACGGCGAGGCTTGCAGCAACTGGCCGGACGATGTGGCTTCGGCCTCGCTTTTCGTCGTCACGCCGCGTTTTGGCACCGTCTCCCCTTGGGCTTCCAAGGCGACCGACATCGCGCACAACTGCGGGCTCAACAATATTCGTCGTATTGAACGGGGTGTTCGATACACCTTGACTCCCGAACGTGGTTGGCTCAAGACTAAAAGCTTTGACGCCGAGATGCTCGCCCATGCGGCCGACTGTTTGCATGACCGTATGACAGAGACGGTGGTCGATCAGCGCTTTGACCCAACGTCGTTGTTTGAGTCCTTGCCCGG
>CAJAOB010000295.1 GCA_903941205.1 uncultured Burkholderiales bacterium
TCCCCACAGTAGCGAGGATGACGCAAAGGGGTCATGGGTCTCGGCGTTCGCGAGGATGACGCAGAAATGGGGTCCAGCCCATGCATTTCGGCCACCAAGGCGCCACCAGACATCCTCAAATCCCCGACGGATAAGTCTCCGGGGCTTCGCCCTCCAGCCAGGTCAGGTCTTTGTCCAGTGGCTCCAGCGCATGGGTTTCGTCAAAGTGCAGCAGGGCGTCAAACTGCCGCGCCAGATGGGTGAATAAATAGTGGCTCTGGCGCTCGGTTTCGGGGCGGTAAATCACGCCGATGGCGCGTTGCAGGCGCATGGGCTCCGTCAGCTTTTGCAATTCGGCATGGTCCTTGAGCAGCAGCATGAAGTCTGGCGTGGCGAGCTGATGAAAGACCGACTCCCAGCTTGCGTCAAGACCGGGTCGAACGCGTTTTCGGCGCGGTGGTTCGTCCCACTCAGAGGCCGCCGTGACCGAGCCGTGGTGCGTGCTCATGCCGACCAGAAAAGCATCGTTGCCGTAGCGGTCACGCATCAGCTGCCCGACGTTCCATTCACCGCGGTCGCCCATGTCGGTCACGGCTGCGTCGCCCAGATGCGAGTTGTGCGCCCAGACCGCCATGCGCGGCGCCACGCTGGTCTCACCCAGATGGCGTTCCAGCGCCACCAGGGTTTCGAGCATGTGGCTGTCGCGCAAATTCCATGACGACACGCGGCCGTGGAACATGGTGCGGTAGTACTCCTCGGCATTGCGCACCAGCCGGGCGTTTTGCTGCGCATAGAAATACTCATCGCGCTCCAGACCCGGCGTTGGCGCGTTCTGGCCCAGACGCAGCGTCATGTCGCGCAGTTGCTGCACCACCTCGTCTTCGCAGCTGCGGGCCATGCCAAAGGTCGCGGCGTAGCCATAAGCCTGGCTGTCCTGCCCGATATGGTCAAAGCAGGCGTAACGCGCACGCGCCTTGTGGGCGGCGGCCGGGTCGGTGCGGTCCAGATAGGCCAACACTTCTTGCATGGAGCGAAACAGGCTGTACAAGTCCATGCCGTAAAAGCCGACTTGCCGCGCCGGCTCGCAGTCGCTGTTGTACTGGCGCAGCCATTCAACGAATTCACAAACATCGGTGTTGCGCCACATCCAGGCCGGAAAGCGTTCAAAGCCCGCCAGGGCGGTGCGTGCATCCGGGTCGCCGGAGCGCCCGCGCACGTAGCGGTTGACGCGCCAAGCGTCGGGCCAGTCGGCCTCCACGGCAATTGCGGTGACGCCTTTTTCAAGAATCAGGCGCTGGGTGATCTTGATACGCTCCCGATAAAACTCGTGCGTGCCGTGGCTCGCCTCACCGATCAGCACAAAGCGCGCCGCGCCCATGTGTTGCAGCAAGGCGTCGTAGTCCTTGGCCGCCCCGGAAAGCGGATGCAAGTGCCGCCGCAAGCTTTCAACCAAGCTGCGCTGCGCGTGGCCCACCGGTGCTGCCGGCTTCAGGAATGATCTGAGCGTCATGACTTCAGCGCTCCTTCGCAGGCTTTGACGCGCCCGGGTGCACGCTCGCGCCCGAAGCGGCCGCGGCAGACGTCGCAGACGTCGAGCTCGGCTGCGAATTGACCGTGGGCCCGCGCGTCGGATGGAGCCCTGAGTCCATCCTGGCGCTTGAACTGGAGCCTGAACTGGCGCCTGAACTGGCGCCTGAACTGGCGTTCGAGCTGTTCGCCGGGCGGCTTGCCGCCGAACTTGTCGGCTGGCTTGCCGCGCCCACGGCCACATGCTTGAGGGCGGCATGTTCACGCCAAGCCTTTTGCAGCAGCGTGCGCACCTCGTCGTCGCTGGCTTGCGGCATGTAGTCGTACCACAGGCTCAGCGCGTGAAAAGGCTCTGGCATGGCCGGGCAAATCACTTCATCGGCCGCGTCTTCCAGCGCCTGGCAGCTGTCGCGGGCGCCCACCGGCACCGCAATCACCAGCCGCGCCGGATGCTGCTGTCGAACCGCCAATGCAGCCGCACGCATGGTTGATCCGGTGGCCAGTCCGTCATCAACCAAAATCACCGTACGCCCGGCGATCTCAAGCGGTGGGCGTTGTGCCCGGTAAAGCTGTTCGCGCCGCACCAGTTCGCTTTGCTCTTTGGCCAAGACCGCCGCCACCGCTTCGGGCGGCACGGTCAGGCCGGGCAGGGGGTTCATGACGCGCACGCCGCCGCTGGCAATTGCGCCCATGGCGTATTCCTCGTGCCCCGGCAGCCCGAGCTTGCGCACCACAAACACGTCCAGCGGCGATTGCAGTGCATGCGCTACCTCATAGCCCACCGCCACGCCGCCGCGCGGCAAGGCCAGCACCAGCAAGTTCGGATGGCCCTGGTAGTGTTTCAAGCGTTTGGCCAGCGTGCGGCCCGCATCATGGCGGTCACGGTAAAAAGGTCTTGCCATCATCAAAAAGGCTCCTTGGAAGTGGTGGGTCGGTGCGTGGCCTCGGTCCTGTTCGCGCCGTGCAATGCAGGCTCCCCGGGTCGGGTGTCGGCTTGTTGCAGGTGACGGGTGAACCAGGAAGCGGCCAGTGCGCAGACCTGCTCCAGCGCGCCTGGCTCTTCAAAAAGATGGGTTGCCCGCGGCACGATGGCGAGGTGCTTTTCGCAGCTCATGTGGCGATAAGCCTGCTCGTTGAGTTCAATCACCCCGTGGTCGGCGCCGCCCACGATCAGCAGCGTTGGCGCTTTCAGGCTCGAAAGCACCACGGGTCCGGCCAGGTCAGGCCGCCCGCCGCGCGAGACCACGGCAGAAATCCGCGCGCCAAGCCGCGCCGCCGCAATCAGGGCTGCAGCGCTGCCCGTGCTGGCGCCAAAGTAACCTACGGCGGTGTTTTTCAGCGGGGCTTGCGCCCAGACCCAGGCGGTGGCGTCTTGCATGCGCCGGGTCAGCAAGGCAATGTCAAAGCGGTGTTCGCCGGTGCGCAAATCCTCCTGCTCTTCCTCGGCGGTCAGCAAGTCCAGCAGCAGCGTGCCAATGCCGACGTTTTGCAGCGCTGCGGCCACCTGCCGGTTGCGCGCGCTGTGGCGCCCGCTGCCGCTGCCATGCGCGAACAGCACCAAACCGCTGAAGTCAGCGGGCAGCGCCAAATCACCGTACAGCCAGGCCTTGCCGCAAGGAATGCGCACTTCCAGACTCTCCACCGCCGGGCCGGGCCGCGCCGCCAAGGGCTGACTTTTCGCATCATGAGCTTTCATCGTCATGGCCGGAATCTCCTTTGCCAGCAATCTAGAAGCAGCGCCGGGGGCGGTGCGTCAGCGCTGGCGCAAGAACGTGTAGGAATAACCGGACTGCGTACGGCGCTCTGCCTTCAGGTGCGTCTGCGGGCCCGCCCATGCGCAATGAGCCGGGTCGCCAGATGCAGCCTTGTCCTACGGCGCGCGATTGCCCTTGCCCACAAAGGCGTTCACGGCGGCGTCTAAATTTGAATCAGGTCTTGATGGTCATGTTCCGGGGCTTTTTCCGGACAGGTCATCTTGCGTTCTGAGCGGGTCTGGCGCCCCTGGCGACAAGCACGCAGCGCATCCTCACTCATCGTTTTTCATTCACCGCTCTTCATTCATCCATTCGCCGGAGGTTTCAACATGGACAACTCACCCACCCTGCAAAAGTCTGATGTCGCTGCCATCAAAACGTCCTTGCCGCTCGA
>CAJAOB010000296.1 GCA_903941205.1 uncultured Burkholderiales bacterium
CGACCTTGGTGTCTTTGCTGTCAACGCCTTTGACCGGCTTGCTGGCAATCAGCGTCACGCCGGTGTCGGTGTAGCCAGAAGCTTTCTTGCCGGTCTTGGCGTATTCGACGCCGGCGGCAACGCCCATGGCGGCCATCTTCAGCGGGTACTGCTGCGAGGTCGCGGCGATGATGCCGGCGGCCGTGTCCTTGATGCCGGCACAACCGCCGTCCACCGAGACAATGACCACGCCCTTTTCTTTCTTGGCGGCCTTGAGTGCTTTGTAAGCACCGGCAGCAGCAGGCTCGTTGATGGTGTAGACCAGGTTGATGTCAGGGTTCTTTTGCAGGCAGTTTTCCATGGCGGTCTGGCCCTTGGCCTGGTCGCCAAAGCTGTCGGCCATGCAGACCACGGCAGGGTCTTTGGAGAGTTCGTTGGACTTGGCATCTGCCGCGGGCAGGCCGAAACCCTTCATGAAGCCGTTGTGACGCTGCGCGCCGACCGGGTGGCCGGGGAACAGGTCAAGGGTGGCGATCTTGGCGGGCTTGCCAGCCAGGGCGGCTTTGGCGTATTGACCGATCAGCACGCCGGCTTTGTAGTTGTCGGTGGCAAACAGCGCGTCAACGGCTTCGACCGGGTCGGTCGGGCTGTCCAGCGCAATCACCATCACGCCTTTTTCCTGGGCCTTTTTGATGGCCGGGATGATCGCCTTGGCGTCGCTCGGGGTGATCAGGATGGTCTTGGCGCCGCCAGCGATCATGTTTTCCATGGCGGTGATCTGGCCAGCGTTGTCGCCGTCGGCCTTGCCGGCGCCGGTCAAGAGCTTGGCACCGAGCTTCTTGGCTTCGGCTTGCGCGCCCTCTTTCATCTTCACGAAGAAGGGGTTGGTTTCGGTCTTGGTGATCAGGCCGATGACCGGCTCGCCAGCGGCGAAGGCAGAAGAAACAGCCAGGGCCAGGCCTGACAGCAGCAAACGGGCGGGGAATTTCATGGGGAGTCTCCAGGTCGATTTGTGAGGAAGGTGAAAAGTTTGCGCAAGGGGTCGGAAGGTCAACAGGGTTGGCAGGACGAACCCGCTTCACTGATTTAACCGGCATCACCGGGTATTCCGGCTTTACCGGTCGGCGCGAGTGAACTATAGTCGCTGTTCTTTATTAAATCAATTTGTTTTATTTATGGAAAACCCTCAGTCCAAGCTGTTTGTAGCCACTGCCGGCGAGGCCCTGATCGACCTGATCGCCCAGCCTGACGGCAGTTTCGCGCCCTGCCTGGGCGGCGCGGTTTACAACCTGACGCGGGCGCTGGCGCGCCAATCTGTCGGAACGCTCTACCTCAACCCGCTGTCACAAGACCGCTTTGGCCGCCAGCTCGCCGCCATGCTGCTGGCCGACGGCGTGCAGCTGGCGCGGCCGCAGCCCGTGGCGGAAGTGACTTCGCTGGCGGTCGTGGCACTCGACGCGCAGGGCGTGCCCGACTACGCCTTCTACCGCGAAGGCGTGGCCGACCGGGCGGTTTCCCTGGCCGGTCTGCTGCGGGATTGCGAAGCCGCCACGCCGGAGATCGTCGCCACCGGCTGCCTGGCTCTGGCGCCGGCCGATGGCGCGGTGTATTTGCCCTGGCTGCAAGCCCAGCGCGCAGCCGGCCGGCTGGTTGCGGTGGATGCCAATTTGCGCCTGTCGGTGATGCCCGACGCGGGCGCTTACCGCGCTCAGGTGCTCGCGGCCTTGCAGTGCGCCGACCTGATCAAGGCCAGCGATGAAGACCTGGCCGGCTTGCAGCTCCCCGGCGACGGCGCGCTGGACAAAGCCCGTCAGCTGCTGGCGCGCACCACGGCCAAAGCCCTGCTGCTGACCCTGGGCGCCGAGGGCGCGATGCTGTTGTTGCCCGACGGGCGGCAATGGCGCGGCCACGATGGGGCGGCGGTGACGGTTGTCGACACCGTGGGCGCGGGCGACTGCTTTTTTGCCGGCTTCCTGACCGCCTTGCTGGCGGCCTGCGACGCGCAGGCCACCCATCCGCTGGCGCTGCTGGCAAGCCTGCAAGCGCCGCAAGCTCGCCAATGCCTGGCCAGCGCCATTGCCAGCGCCAGCTGCTGCGTGATGCAAAGCGGCTGCGTGCCGCCCACCGCGGCCGAAGTGGCGGCGCGCGCACGCGGCGTGCAAATCAGCGCTGCCTGAGCCTTCAGGGCTTGGCAGTGCTGGCAGTCGCAGCGCCGGCCGCAGCAGCCCCGAAGCCTGGCGCGAACTGCTCGCGCAGGAACTCGACCAGGCACTGGACCGCCTTGGGCACCTGGGCCGACCAGGGCCGCAGCGCGTAAATGCGGTCGCCAAAAAACCCTTGCACCTGCCAGTCGGGCAACACGCGCACCAGCGCTGATTCGCCCGCGGCGTTGGGCGGCGGCAGGCTGAAGTCGGGCAGCAGCCCGATGCCCAGCCCCGCCAGCAAGGCTTCGCGCAGCACCTCGCTGTTGTTGGCCCTCAGCGAGCCGCGGATATTGACGCCCACGCGCTCGATGCCCGTGGCCGACTTGCCGGGCGCCGGCGCGCCTGACGCCGGCAGGCTCGCCTCGGATGCACTTGCCGGCCTTGCCAAGCTGGCCGGCTTGGCGGGGTTGCGGCTGCGCGGCGGGGGCGCGTCAGCGGCGCGGGCGAAAGTCCAGCTGCCACCGGCCGTGTTGGCGCCGCCCAGGTACAGCAAACAATCGTGCGCGGCCAGGTCGGCCGGATGCGCCGGCCAACCGCGCGCGGCAAGATACGCCGGGCTGGCCAGCAGCACCGACCGGGTTTCGCAAAGCACCCAGGCCACATGGGTTTCAGGCGGCGCGTTGGTGTGGCGAATCGCCAGGTCAAAGCCTTCGTTGGCGAGATTGACAAAGCGGTCGGTCAGTTCAAGCTCAATGTGAATCTCTGGATAGCGCTTGAGGAACGCCGCCACGCAGGGCGCCAGGTGCTGCCGGCCCAGCGCGACCGGTGCCGTGACACGAACCAGGCCGCGCGGCTCGCCCACCAGGTCCCGGGCGGCGGTGTAGCTTTCGCTGATGCGGCCAAAGGCTGGCAGCATGTCGTTGACCAGTTGCTGGCCGGCTTCGGTCAGGCCGACTGAGCGCGTGGTGCGGCGCACCAGCAGCACGCCGGCAGCGCGTTCAAGCTCGCTGATGCGCATGCTGGCCGACGCCTTGGACACGCCCAGACGCCGCGCCGCCTCGGTAAAGCTGCGCGTGGCTGCCAGCACGGTGAGCAGGTGCAGGTCGGCCAGCAGCGGAGCGAGTTGGTCAGAAGCCATGCACGGCAGATTAGCAGAACCGACTTCATTGTTCATATTTCTGAACAATGAAGTCAGGAATCAGGGCGTTATCAAAACCGTCGCCCGCGCCTAGACTTGGCGCCATTCAAGCCTCAACACAAGGATTTGCCATGAGTCTCGCCCCCGCCACCATCGCCCATTACGTCAACGGCCACGTGGTCGCCGGCGGCTCTGCCCGCCAGCAAGCCGTCTTCAACCCGGCCACCGGCGCCGCCACCGGCCAGGTCGCCCTGGCCAACGCGGCTGATGTGGACGCTGCCGTGGCTGCCGCCAAAGCGGCTTTTCCGGCCTGGGCCGACACACCGCCGATCCGCCGCGCCCGCGTCATGTTCAAGTTTCTCGAGCTGCTCAACCTGAACAAAGACAAGCTCGCGCACCTCATCACCACTGAACACGGCAAGGTTTTCACCGACGCGCAGGGCGAAGTTTCACGCGGCATCGACATCGTCGAGTTCGCTTGCGGCATTGCGCAGCTGCTCAAGGGCGACTTCACGGACCAGGTGAGCACCGGCATCGACAACTGGACGCTGCGCCAGCCGTTGGGCGTGGTGGCCGGCATCACGCCTTTCAACTTTCCGGTGATGGTGCCCATGTGGATGTTCCCTGTGGCGATTGCCGCCGGTAACTGCTTCATCTTGAAGCCCAGCCCGATCGACCCGAGCGCCAGCCTGTTCATGGCGGATCTTTTGAAGCAAGCCGGCCTGCCGGACGGCGTCTTCAACGTCATTCAGGGCGACAAGGAAGCGGTTGACGCGCTGCTGGTGCACCCGGACGTGCACGCGATTTCCTTCGTCGGCTCGACGCCGATTGCCAACTACATTTATGAGACTGGCGCGCACCACGGCAAGCGCGTGCAGGCCCTGGGCGGCGCCAAGAACCACATGGTCGTGATGCCCGACGCCGACCTCGAGCAAGCGGTTGATGCGCTGATCGGCGCCGGCTACGGCTCGGCCGGCGAGCGCTGCATGGCGATCTCGGTGGCGGTGCTGGTGGGTGACGTGGCCGAGCGCCTCTTGCCCATGCTGAAAGCGCGCGCTGAAAAACTCATCATCAAGAACGGCGTGAATCTGGACGCCGAAATGGGCCCCATCGTCACCGCCGCTGCGCACCAGCGCATCACCGGCTACATCGATCAAGGCGTCAAGGAAGGCGCCACGCTGCTGGTCGATGGC
>CAJAOB010000297.1 GCA_903941205.1 uncultured Burkholderiales bacterium
AAGCTGCCCCCCTGGGGGGCGTTGCGCCTGGTGGTGGTTGGCCCCCACGCTTTTTCACTCCGTGTAAAAGCTGCCCCCCTGGGGGGCGTTGCGCCTGGTGGTGGTTGGCCCCCACGCTTTTTCACTCCGTGTAAAAGCTGCCCCCCGAGGGGGCGCTGCGCCTGCGGACCGGCTAAGCCGGATCCGCGGCCCCGGCTTGCGGGGGATGCTCGGGGCACAGTGATTTTCTCCTTGCTGCGCCTGCGGACCGGCTAAGCCGGATCCCCGGCCCTGGCTGGGTGGGACTTTCCCTGCGATCTCTCGGCTCAGTTGCGGCGGCCTCCCGGGTGCGTTTGCATGGCATAATCAAAGGCTAAGCGGAAAGTGTCTTGGACTGGCTTGGATGGCTCCCGCAACGATCAAGGAACAGAGAAATGAAAGACGGCATTCACCCTAATTACCGCGAAGTTTGCTTTTTGGACTTGTCCAACAACTTCAAGTTCGTCACACGTTCATGCGTCAACACCAAAGAAATGGTGAAGATGGACGACGGCCGCGAACTGCCTTTGTACAAGCTGGACACTTCCAGCGAATCGCATCCTTTCTACACGGGTACGCAAAAATCCGTGGACAACATGGGTGGCCGTGTCGAGAAGTTCCGCAACCGTTTCGGCAAGACCGCTGCAGCAGCGCCAGTCGCCGCTGCCGAGTAAGCTGCGAAAGTTTTTCGCACCTGCCAAAAAGCAGCCTGAGTTTCAGGCTGCTTTTTTTTCGCCTCAGAAGCCTTTTGACCCTCATCATTGAGGCCTCGCTGAAGCCCTTCACGCCCAAAATCCTGCTGCCTTGAACCTTCCCTCTCCCGCCCTCATTGCCCAGTCTGCCGTGCGCCGGCTGCCGCGTCTTGCCTTGCTGCTTTTTGGCGTGGCCTACGTTTTGCCGGGCTTGGTGGGGCGTGGTCCCTGGAAAAGTGCGGACATCACGGCTTTTGGCGTGATGCAGCAAATGGCCGCCTCGGGCGACTGGCTGAAACCCAACCTCATGGGGCAAACCGCCGGCTTTGAGAGCCTGCTGCCTTACTGGCTGGGCGCGCTGGCCATCAAAGCCCTTCCATTTCTGGACCCTGCTCTGGCGGCGCGGCTTCCCTATGGCTTGCTGCTGATCCTGACGCTGCTCGGGACCTGGTATTCGGTGTATTACCTTGCGCGCAGCCCCCAGGCCCAGCCGGTCGCCTTTGCCTTTGGCGGTGAAGCCGGCCCCACTGACTACGCGCGAGCCATTGCGGATGCCGGATTGCTGGCCCTGCTGGCTTGTCTGGGTTTGGCGCAGCTCTCGCATGAGACAACGCCAGCCATGGCGCAACTGGGCTTTATGACGCTGATGTTTTACAGCGTGGCGGCCAGTCCCTACCGCAGCGCCTGGCGCGCGTTCGGCCCCGCCGCCGGGTTTGTGATCGGCATGACGGGGCTGGCACTCAGCGGTGCACCGGCGGTGGCGGCCTTGCTGGGCCTTGGCTGCGTGCTGGTCGAAGGCGCGCATGGCCGCTGGGGTGGCGAGCCGGCTGTGCAGGAGCCAGAAAACACCGCGACAGACCGAGCCGACAGCCGCGCCTGGATGCTGCTCATGCTGGCATCAACCCTGGGCGTGGCCGTGCTGGCTTACGTCATGGGCCAATGGGCCTGGCGCATCGACGTGACGGCGCTCAGCCAGACGGCCGCGCACAAGGAGTGGGGCCGCATTCTGCGCTTGCTGCTCTGGTTTCCCTGGCCCGCCTGGCCGCTGGCCTTGTGGACGGTGTTCCGGTGGCGTCGCCAGTTGGCCAGCCGCCACGTTGCACTGCCCTTGTGGTTTGCGGTCGTGACAGTGGCAACCACCTTGCTGACAGCCGCTTCAGACCGCGGATTGCTGCTGAGCTTGCCGCCGCTGGCCACCCTCGCAGCCTTTGCACTGCCAACACTCAGGCGCAGCGTGGCCTCACTGATCGACTGGTTCACACTGCTGTTTTTTACCTCTTGCGCCATCGTCATCTGGGTCATCTGGATCGCCATGCAGACGGGCGTGCCAAAGCAGCCGGCTGCCAACGTCGCCCGACTGGCGCCCGGTTTCGAGCCTAGCTTTTCAGCCTTTGCCTTCGGCATTGCGCTCCTGGCGACGCTGGCCTGGGCCTGGCTGGTGAAATGGCGGGCTGGCAAGCAAAGAGCCGCCATCTGGAAATCGCTGATCTTGCCGGCAGGCGGCACCACGCTGTGCTGGCTGCTGCTGATGACGCTCTGGTTACCGTTGCTGGATTACGCGCGCAGCTATGAGCCGATGTCGCGGCAAGTCGCCCGCCAGGTGAACCGCCAGGCCTGCGTGGAAGTGCTGGGCTTGAACCCGGCCCAGACGGCTGCCTTGCGCTATCACAGCAAACTCGAGCTGCGTCCGGCCGGCGCCGAAGACGCCTGCCCTTATCTTGTGGTGGATACCGATGCCTTGTCAGGCATGGGTCGCAGCGTGAACCGGGCTCAGTGGGAGCGCCTGATCATGGTGCGCCGGCCCGCCGACCGCAGCGAAAACGTGGTCGTCTTTCGCCGCCTGAAGCCCTTGGCGCCCGCGCCCGGCTTGCCGCCAGAGCGGGCAGCGAACTCCTGATGGCGCGCCGGTCCTGAATTGCCGAGCGTGAAAGAACTCAAGCTCATAGGCCGACACGCCGGCACCGTGCTGCTGGGGCAACTGGCCATCATGGCCTTCGGCGTTGCCGACACGGTGATTGCCGGCCGCTACAGCGACACGGCCCTGGCCGCCTTGTCGGTGGGCTCGGCCATCTACATCAGCGTGTATGTCGGACTGATAGGCATCATCCAGGCGCTGCTGCCGATATGGGCTGAAATGCGCGGCGCGCGCCACCATGAAGCGGTCGGGCGGTCCATACGCCAAAGCCTTTACCTGTGTGCGCTGATCAGCGGCGGCGGCATCGCCGCGCTGATGTTCCCGGGTCGCTTGCTGCAATGGGCGGAGATTCCCGAAGCCATGCAAGGCGACGTGCGGGCTTACCTCGGCGTGCTGGCCATGGCTTTTGTGCCGGCGCTGCTGTTTCGCCTTTACAGCACGCTCAACCAGGCGCTGGGCAAGCCGGTGCTGATCACCTGGCTTCAGATCGGTGCGCTGGCAGTGAAAATTCCGCTGTCCGTCTGGTTTGTGGCTGGCGGCGCCGGGGTCGAGCCCATGGGCGCAGTTGGCTGCGCCTGGGCCACGCTCGTGGTCAATTACGGGCTGCTGCTGTGCGCAGGCCTGCTGCTGCGCGGCAACTCGCTGTATTTGCCCTACCGCATCTGGGCTCCCATGGAAAAGCCGGACTGGCCCCAGATCGCGGGATTTGCAAGGCTCGGGCTGCCGGCCGGCCTGGCTTACATGGTCGAGGTCACATCCTTCACGCTGATGGCTCTCTTCATTGCGCGCCTGGGCACCGTGGCTGCGGCCAGCCACCAGATTGCCGCCAGCCTCGCCGCAGTGCTTTACATGGTTCCCCTGTCGCTGGCGATTGCTTGCAGCGCGCGCGTGTCGTACTGGATAGGCGCTGGCCAGCCGGCTCAGGCGCGTCGCGTCGTCGGGCTCGCACTCGGCCTGTCGGCCTTGAGCGCATCGGCACTGGCCCTGCTGCTGTGGTCCCTGAGTCAGCAGATTCCGGCTTGGTATTCGCGCAACCCCGCCGTTGTGGCGACCGCCTCTTCGCTTCTGGTCTGGGTCGCCGCCTACCATCTGGCCGACTCGCTGCAAGCAGTTTCAGCCTTCTTGCTGCGCTGCTACCGCATCACCCTGGCGCCTTTGCTGATTTATGCCGTTTTGCTGTGGGGTTTGGGCCTAGCAGGCGGCTATTTCCTGGCCTACATCGGTAGCGCCGGGCTGGCTGCATCGCAGTTGCCAGGCAGTTTCTGGTCTGCCGCGACGGTGGCGCTGGCGCTGGTGGCCGTCTGCTTTCTGGTCCTGCTTTGGCGCGCCGTCAAGCGCGCAGAGGCACCAGAACGCGCAACTTGAGCGGTATTGACCCAGGCCCACAGAATCAGCATTTCCAAATGCACCGGCTCGCCGACGGCGTCGTGAGCCCTTGACGACAGCCGAGCATGGAGGCGGCAAGGATGAAAAATGTTTGCTCAGGCATGCAAGTTTTGCATTCGA
>CAJAOB010000298.1 GCA_903941205.1 uncultured Burkholderiales bacterium
AAAGCGCACATAGGCCACTTTGTCGAGTTTTTTGAGCTCCCGCATGACAAGTTCGCCCAGCCGCGCCGAGGGCACTTCCCGAACGCCCAAGTTCAACAGCTTTTCTTCAATCCGCTCGATGGCTGAATCGACTTGCTCCGTGCTCACGGGGCGCTTGCGCAAGGCCAGGTTCATGGACTCCATGATCTTGCCGCGCTTGTACTCGATGCGCCTGCCGTCTTTTTTGACGATGGCCGGAAAATTGACATCGGGCCGCTCGTAAGTCGTGAAACGCTTTTGGCAGGCGCCGCACTGACGGCGGCGCCTGATGAAGTCAGCGTCTTCCGAGACCCGGGTTTCCACGACCTGGGTCTCGAGGTTTCCACAAAAGGGGCACTTCATGGCGCCGTGCCTGACTTGCCTTGGGGCCGGAAATCGGGCGAAAGTTCAGGAAGGTGCGCCATTGCGGGCCTGGACCCGTTATCCGTAGACCGGAAAGCGGCTGGTCAGGGCGTGTACCTTGGCGCGCACCGCATCGATGTTCGCGGCGTCGCGCGGGTTGTCCAGCACGTCGGCGATCAGGTGCGCCGTCATCCGCGCTTCTTCGTCCTTGAAGCCGCGCGTGGTCATGGCCGGTGTGCCAATGCGCACGCCGCTGGTGACCATCGGTTTTTCAGGGTCGTTCGGAATGGCGTTCTTGTTGATCGTCATGTGGGCGCTACCCAGCACCGCTTCGGCTTCCTTGCCGGTGATGCCCTTGGCGCGCAGATCGACCAGCATGACGTGGCTTTCGGTGCGGCCGCTGACGATGCGCAGGCCGCGCGAGATCAGGGTCTCGGCCACGATCTGGGCGTTCTTGATGACTTGCTGCTGGTAAATCTTGAAGCCGGGCTCGAGCGCTTCCTTGAAAGCCACCGCCTTGGCAGCGATCACATGCATCAGCGGGCCGCCTTGCAGGCCGGGGAAGATGGCGCTATTGATGGCTTTTTCGTGCTCGGATTTCATCAAGATGATGCCGCCGCGCGGGCCGCGCAGGCTCTTGTGAGTGGTCGAGGTCACGACGTCGGCATGGGGCACCGGGTTGGGGTAGACGCCCGCAGCGATCAGGCCGGCGTAATGCGCCATGTCCACCAGGAAAATAGCGCCCACGTCTTTGGCCACCTTGGCAAAGCGCGCAAAGTCGATGCCCAGCGAATAGGCCGAAGCGCCGGCGATGATCAGTTTGGGCTTGGTTTCGTGCGCCTTGCGCTCCATGGCCTCGTAGTCGATTTCTTCCCTGGCGTTCAGGCCGTAGCTGACCACGTTGAACCATTTGCCGCTCATATTGAGCGGCATGCCGTGCGTCAGGTGACCGCCTTCGGCCAGGCTCATGCCCATGATGGTGTCGCCTGGCTTGAGAAAAGCCAGAAACACGGCTTCGTTGGCCGAGGCGCCGCAATGCGCTTGCACGTTGGCGGCGTCGGCGCCAAAAATCCGCTTGACGCGGTCAATTGCCAGCTGCTCGGCCACGTCCACGTGCTCGCAGCCACCGTAGTAACGGCGGCCTGGGTAGCCTTCGGCGTATTTGTTGGTGAACTGCGAGCCCTGCGCGGCCATGACGGCGGGCGAGGCGTAGTTTTCACTGGCGATCAGCTCGATGTGGTGTTCCTGGCGGGCGTTTTCAGCCTGAATGGCAGCCCAGAGTTCGGGGTCGGTTTGCTCAACCAGAATGTTGCGGTTGTACATGGCAGTCCTTCAAGACGGTGTTCCTTGTCCTCAGAGTCCTTCAGGAAAGAGAAGCAAGGGCTGCCCAGGCGAACGGCTGATCGCTCGTTGCCGGATGACTTCAGAGCGGTGCGCTTCCCAGTGGTGTCCCACGTCAGCTGCGGCAGGCCACAAAGCTTGCCGCGCCTATCGCCAGTTGCGCACGCTAGGAGTTTAGCCCACAGCCCCGGCTCATCGGCCCTGAAAGGGCCAGACGCCGCCCGTCTGGCGCCAGACTTAGGACCTAGCTGCCCATGAAGGCCACTTTTTGCACGCCAGTGGTCGTGCGCGGGTTGTCGGGGCCGGCGGTGGGCGGAAATGACGCCGGAACGCCAACTTGCGGCGCCAGACCTTCAAACGGCTGCTTTTTGCCGGCAACCACGGCCTGCAGGCGCGAGTGTTCGGCCATTACCTTGCTGGTGTATCCGCCGTCGTCGTCCAGATTGGCCGCACCCACGTAAAACTTCAAGCCGCCTTCCACCGATCCGGCCCGCGTGATGCACTCTTGCAGCACTTTCACGCCCACGCGCAGGTTGGTCACCGGGTCGAAAGCGGCTAGCTTGCCTCCGAAATTAGCGTATTTGTCGTGATGCACGCCGGTCATCACCTGCATCAGTCCTTGTGCGCCGACCGGACTTTGGGCAAACGGGTTGAAGCCCGATTCAATCGCCATGATGGCCAGAATGAGGGTTGGATCTAGTTTGGACTTGTCGCCCAACTCAAAGGCATGCGCCACCAGCACGCTCAAAGGCTCGGGCGCCACGCTGTATTTCTTGCTCAGCCAGTAAGCCACCGCTGCCTGCTTGATCGGCAGGTCTTTGGGATTGGCGGCCGTCGCCCGGTCCACTGCGCCGGGATCCGAAAACCCGAAGCTGACGCCCTGCCGTGCCATCAGCAAGGACATCAGGCGACTTTCACCTGCTTCGCGCAGGTCGGGTCTGGCTGTCAAGGTGATCATCACGAAGACCAAGGCCAAGCCCAACATCGCAAAACTGTTGTGGCTGATCTGGAAGAAACCGCTGGCAATGTCGCTGACGACATTTCGTGCGCTGCTTTGCGCACTCGAGAGGCACTGGCGCAGTGTCATTGAAGCAGTCATGGAACTCCTTTCGACGCTCCCGGCTCGAGTCCGGTCGCTTGGATTGGGTCACCAACGAATCAAGCGGTTTTGCTCGAGGGGGAGACCCTGTTGGGCTGTCTGTTACCTGTAGCTCTACGGGTAGACCCTGACTCTTGTCAGAGTCGGCCGGATTCTAGGGGGTTCTTAAATAACCTGTCAATAATAACAAAAAGATTTTTTATGCTTTTTCAGATTATAAAAAAGCTGACTTTTGCAAACCAAATTGGCGCTGGTCAGACATTGATCCGGATCGGATTGGGTGTACAGATCGACTTCGCGTGTCGTTTTGCACGATTTTTTCACTCACCGAGGGCTAATTTTTGAGTTTCTAATAATTAATAAAATATGAAAAAATAATTTTTTGAGCTAATTTAAACTATTTTTTCTTCGCCCTCGTCAAGCCAACACAGCGAGGCTGGTCTGACCCGGCGCGGTGTCGTCGCTCTGACTGGGCGGCGCCCCACCGCGGCAATTTGTGGGGGTAGGACGCAAGACCTCCCGGGTGAGAGGAGTTGGCTCCAGGTTAGAACAGGGAGCAAAGCCAGAATTGCTTCCAGGTTATGCGCGGCGGGCTCAGGTGGATCTGCCAGCCAGCAGCCGCGGGCCAAGAGGACCGTCTGAGCCGCTGACGGGCTAGCATGGCGATCGGGTGGGTGCGGCTGTGCGTTTGCCCATAGCCCTCTGTGTCAGGACCAGGACGCATTGAAGTAAGGTTTTTTCGATTGCGCCGCGATCCCCGGCGGGAGATCCACGGGGTTTTGGCGGGTGTCCGGAAAAAAACAGCGAAAATACCGCGGTCCCTTCACGTTTGACGTGCCTTCTCCGCGCGGACTTGGGCTGCCGAGTATTCCGACAGCTGGGTTGGAGTTTGTTCTTCAAGTCGCCTCTTGCCTCGGGTCTCCCTCGTGTAGCCCCTGTTGACGCGTGACTTGTCGATTCAGCCCGTTTCGCGCCTCCTTTCTTTATTTCACGCCAGTCACCATGTCCAATTCTTTCAAAGTCGACCCTGCAGCCGCCAAATCGCCCCAGGCCAGGGGCACTGATACGCATCTTTTGGACGCGGTTACTGGCGGCGCCTTCAGCGCGGCCACTTCCGGCGAGCGGGCGGCCCGCATCCGCGAGTGGCTGTCGCGCAACCCTAGCGCGGAGCACATGGCTGACGTCTACAAGGAACTGGCCAATCGTGACAAGGGCGCGGCCAAGCCCCTGAAAGAAAGGCTTGATGAACTCAAGCGCGCTAAAGGTCAGGAGGCGGTGGCCGCCGAATGGGCTGACAAGGCGCTGACTTTGCTGGCCTTGCCCAAGTTGAATCTGGCCGATGCGCTGGCCTGGCAGCGCGACGCGGCCAAAGCTGGCGCGCCTCTTTCGCGCGAGCCGCTGACCGGCCTCAAGGTGCAACTGGCAGAACGCGTCAAGACCATCGAGGACTTGCAGCACCGTGCCCAGGTGCAGCGCGAGGCCGCTGTGCTGATTTCCCAGCGGATTGAAGTGCTTTCAACCAAGTCCTGGCGCGATGCGCAGGCGGTCTGGGACGCACTGCGTGCTGACGTGGAGCACTGGCAGTTGCAGGTGGGTGAACTGGCCAAGGACCCGGTTTGGCCCAGCGTGGACGCCAAATTCCCCCCGCTTCTGGAGGCCTCGCGCGCCCAGTTGCTCGCCGTCTGGGAGGCTTTTCAAGGCGCTTTGTCCAGTGCATTGGCCGCGGCCGAAGACGCTGCGGTGCCGCTGCCTGCGGTCCCGGTATGGGCTGACGAGATTCGGCTGGGGCGAAGCGCCGCGGTTGAAGCCGCCGCGGAGGGCGATAAGTCTGCGCGCGCGCCCAAGGTCAAGATGGACCCGGCCGTGTTGGCCGAGTTGCGGACCAAGGCTGCCTTGGCGGTCCAAACTGCCTTGACCCGGCTCGAGACCGAAGTTGCCGAAGGCCACGGCAAGGCCACTCCCAAAGCGGCTGCCGATCTGCGCAACGCCCTCAAGGAACATGTGCGCTTTATTGACAGCGCGCTGGAGGCGGCTGCGCATGCAGCGCTGACGACGGCCGGTGAGCTTGAAGGCTGGCAGCGCTGGCGCGCCGACCAGATTCGCGAAGACCTGGTCGCCAAAGCTGAAGCGCTGGTGCTCAAACCCATGGGCGGGCGCAAGCAGCAGGAAGTCCTGCGCGCCATGCGCGAACAGTGGAAAACCAGCGATCAGGGGGGTACGCCGAACCACGCGCTGTGGAAGCGGTTTGACGATGCTTGCAATCAAGCGCACAAAGTGGTCGAGGCTTGGCTTGAAAAAACCAGGGAACAAACCGAGGCGACCCGTGCCCAGCGCCGCGAATTGATCAACGAAGTGCTGGCCTGGACCGAGGCCAACAAGGCCAACACGGACTGGAAGCACCATATTCGCAGCCTCAACGGATTTGTGAACAAGTGGCGCGAAGCCGGTCATTTGAGCGAAAAAGCCTTTGCCGAGATACAGCCGGTGTGGAAGGCCGCGATGGACGCTGCGGATGCAGCCCTCACCGCCGCACGCGCCGAAAGCCTGGCGCGTCGCCGGGCGATGATTGAGGAAGCGCAGGTGCTGGGCGCCGAGCCGCAGTTGCGCATTGATGCGGTCAAGTCATTGCAGCAGCGCTGGCAGCATGAAGCCCAGCAGGTGCCTATCGAGCGCAAGCAGGAGCAAAAGCTCTGGGATGCTTTTCGCAAGCCGATTGATGATGCTTTCCAGCGCAAGACCGTCGAGCGTGAAAAAGCCGCCGGCGCCATGGGCGAGTTTGACCGCAGAGTGCTGGAAGCCTCGAAAGCCGTGGCTGCCGCGACGCAAAGCGGGGATGTGCAGAAAATCCACGCGGCTGCCAAGGCGCTCGAAGCCATCGTCAAGGGCCAGGTGCCGGTATCGGCACCGGCTGTGGCGGCCGAAGCCGCAGCGCCAGTGGCCGCCTCGCCCGCGCCTGCACTTGAGACTGCCGCCAAGGGCGCCGAGACGATTGAGGTGGAAGCAGCCGCAACTGCTGAGGCCGTGCAGGCCCCTGAAGCGTCTGGGATCGCCGCCGTTGCCGATACTGCCGCACCGGGCGCTGCCGAAGCCGAGCCGGCCGCTGTACCCGCACCTGCCAAGCCCGCACCCAAGCCGGTGGTGGCGATGCGCGGTGACGATCGCCCCGGCATGCGCAGGGCCGAGGCTGCGCCGGCAGGGCGTGGCGGCAAGTTTGGCGACCGAAAAGATGCCCGCCCTGGCGGCAAACCGGATGCACGTCCACGCACCGGCATGGAAAACAAGTTCGAGCCTCACCGCGCAGAACGCGGCGATCGTCAGGAGCGCTTCAGCGACCGGTCGGCGTTTGAAGAGCGCGGACCGCGCCTGGGTGATGCCGCCTTCCGCGCCCAGCGGGAAGCCTTCGAGACAGCCAACATGGCCCTGAAAAAGCTCGCCGAGCAAGCGCACGGCGAAGTGCTGACCAACCTCTTGTCAGCCTGGGAGCAGCGTGATCCGGCGCAACTGCCGGCGCAGCAGGAGCTTGGCAAGCAGATTCCTTCGGCCGTTCGCAGCCGTTGGACCCAGGCGCTTGCCGCGCCCGCTGCCGGTGATGCAGCCGAGCCGCTGCTGCGCCTTGAAATTGCGGCCGAACTGCCGACGCCGGCCGACCACCTCAGCGCCCGGCGCCTGTTGCAGCTGCAACTCCTGACCCGTCGTAACGCGCCGACCCCGCAGGAAACCTGGGCCGAAGACATGGCCAAAGTGTTCTCCAGCACCTTCGATGCGGCGCAAGTGCGGCGCGTGCAGAACATCCTGAAGGCCTTGCTCAAGCGTTAAAGGTCGCCGACCTGGCCTTTGATCAAAAGGCCGGGGAGGGTGCCCGGCCAGCGCAGCATGTTGCGCCAGGCGCTTGCTGTTCGCAGCTTGCACTTCCGTGCAGGCCCGATTTTTGGGCTCGCCGGATGGCCTCAAGGCCCGGGGCTTGAATCTGGTCTGAAGAACCTGTCAAACAAGGCGAGCAACTCGGGAAATTCCTGAGCAAAGCGTGGTCGGTTCACAAAGTATGCCTCTGCAGCCACGGCAAAGAATTCCGCCGGCGCGCTGGCCCCATAGGCGTCCAGCCAGGGTTTTTCCGCGCCGAAGCGATCGGCCATGACCACCTGGGTCTGAAAGCGCGCGTAGCTGGCCGCCATGTGGGTCTGCCACGCGGCGCGCAGCTCTGGCGAGGGCAGTGGCGGGCAGCCGTCGGCAGTGCCACCTCGCATGTCCAGCTTGTGCACAAATTCGTGAATCACCACGTTGTAGCCCGTCGCTGCCGCATCGCCCGCGGCA
>CAJAOB010000299.1 GCA_903941205.1 uncultured Burkholderiales bacterium
CATCAGCTGCGTGTCGCCAAAGCAATGCAGCAAATGCCCGAGGGTGGCCGTGTCGAAGACCAGCGTGTCGTAAAAGAACTTGCGGGCTTGCTCGCCGGGTGACTGCCCCACCTGCTCGCGCACTGCCGGAAAAACGCCCATGGCTTGCTCCAGCCGCGGCAGCAGCATGGCCAGGGTGCCGCCGCCGTGGCTGAAGGCCATTTTCAGCCGGGGGCGGCGCACGATCAGCTGGCTGGTGATGGCCGAAGCCGCTGCCAGCCCGACATCGGTGGGATAGGCCAGCACCTGTTGCAAAGGCGGCGGGCCCACCAGGCGGTCCATGCCGGCCGGTCGCAAGGCGTGCACGAAAACAGCCATGTCCAGGGCCTCACAAGCTTCAAAAAACGGATCAAGCCGCGGGTCGCCCACCACCATGCCATTGACATTGCTGCCGATCTCCACGCCCGAAAAGCCAGGGGTGCGGCGCAGGTACTCGAGCTCTTTGATGGCCAGATCCATGTCTTGCAGCGGCACCGCCCCCAGCCCGATCAGCCGGCCGCCGGACTCGGCGACCATGGCCGCAATCTGGTCATTGAGGTAGCGCACCAGCACCGCGGCGTGCGCAGGCTGCAGCCAGTAAGACAGCAGTTCGGGCATGGGCGAGACAGCCTGCAAGGCCAGACCCATGTCGGCGAAGTCGGCCAGCCGGCGCGAGGTCGTCCAGCACTTGTCCGAGACCGTGCGGTAGTTCTTGCCGTCAATGATCACTTGTCGGTGGCAGGCGTCCACCGGCCCCATGGACGGCCAGCCCGCAGGCGCGGCCGCGCCTAAAAAGGCCGGAAATTCAAAGGGGATGACATGGGCATGCGTATCGATGCCGCAGGCGCAGCGGGGTGCAAGCACGGCGCTTACGCAGGCATCGCGTCAACGGTGCGGGCCCGCTCGGGGTTCGGGCCGGCCTTGCCTGGCGCTGCTTGTCGACTTCGTGCTTTCATGCCGGTCTCCTGTGATTTTTTTCAGGCCTGCCCGCACGCAGATCGCCGCGGGCCCGCGCCATGCCCAAGCGGGTTTGGACGGCAGTTTAGGAGTCGGCGGTTCATTTATCCAGTCTATTTTTTGGATAAATACAATCCACCGCATGGATATTAAAGCGGTGGATCTGAATTTGCTGGTGGTCTTCGCGGCCATGATGGAGCACCGCAGCGTGACCCGTGCCGCCGAGTCCCTGGGTTTGAGCCAGCCGGCCATGAGTGCGGCACTGGCGCGGCTGCGGACCTTGCTCGGTGATCCGCTGTTTGTCCGCTCGGGCTGGCAGATGCAACCCACGCCGCGGGCGCTGGTGCTCGATGCGCCGGTGCGTCAGGTGGTCGAGACGATACGCACCGAGATTCTTCAGCGCCTGAACTTTGAGCCCGCCACGGCACGCCGCTCTTTCACGCTGGTCATGCCGGACATTGGCGAGGTCATGTTCTTGCCGCGCATCCTGACTTTGCTGGCCGCCAGCGCCCCGGACATCGACTTGCGAACCCTGGCCATGCCACTCAATGCCGCTGCCGGCGCGCTGGAATCCGGCGCCGCCGAGCTGGCCATTGGCTATTTCCCCGACCTCGAAAAGCCCGGCTTCTTCAGGAAGAAGCTGATTGAAAACAGCCATGTCTGCGTGCTTCGGCAGAACCATCCCTTGATCGGCCAGCGCATGACGCAGGCGCAATTTCTGGCTGCCTCGCACGCCGTCGTCAAACCCGATGGCCGTGAGCATGTCTTCGAGCAGTTCTTGCAGCAAAAGGGACTCAAGCGCCGCGTCGTGCTGGAGTTGTCCCACTTCACGAGTCTGCTGGCCATTGTTGAAAGCACCGATCTGGTGGCAACCGTGCCGCGCGATCTGGCCGAGTTTTTTGCCTCGCACTCGCAGATCCGTCTGGTCGAACTGCCGGTCAAGCCGCCCGGAATCGCGGTTCATCTGATCTGGCATCAGCGTTTTCACAAGGACCCCGCGCACATTTGGCTGCGCAGCTCGATTCACGAAGTTCTGAGTTGAGCGGACAGCGCCGCGATGCAAAATGCGCGAAGGCCGCTGCGCGCCAGCCTTGCGGCGACCCGGGCTGCAAGACCGCTGTTTGCAGCCGGTGACAAGGCATTTCAAAAAAAGGAGACAAAACCATGAAGCCCCAGCCCTCATTGATGACCCGCATGGCCGGACCCGACTTTCGCTTGGGGCGCCGCCAGGCGCTGGCAGCGACAGGTGCGCTGGCGCTGTCACCCTGGAGTCTTGCGCAGCGCAGCTACCCGGATCACGCGGTCAAGCTGGTGGTGCCGAACGCGCCGGGCAGCTCGGTGGACACCATTGGCCGGGTGGTCGGCATCGAGATGGCCCGGCTGCTGGGCCAGCCGATGGTGATTGACAACCGCGCGGGCGCTGCTGGCGCCATAGGGGTCGAAGCGGTGCGTAATGCGCCAGCGGACGGTTACACGGTGCTGGTCGGTTCGAGCAGCGCCATGTCGGTGGCGCCCCTGCTGCAAAAAGCGGTCAGCTACAACGCTTTGCGCGACTTTGAGCTGATTTCCCTCATGGCGCTGCTGCCCAATGTGCTGGTCTGCAACCCCCTTTTGCCGGTGCAAAGCGTCGCGCAGTTGGTGGCCTATGCAAAAGCCAAAGGCAACGCGTCCAATATGGCCTCGGCGGGCGTTGGCTCGGTCAGTCATCTCGCTGGCATGGCCTTGCAAAGCGCAGCCGGCTTCAAGTCGCTGCATGTGCCTTACAAGGGCGGCGCACAAGGGGTGGCTTCGGTGGTTTCGGGCGAAACGGACTGGGTTCTCACGCCGGCCCCGGCCGCCATGTCACTGGTCGGTGCCGGCCGCCTGCGCTTGCTGGGCCATAGCATGTCGCCTGCCAGCCGTCCTTTGGGATCAACGCCTTCGCTGGGCACCAGTTTGCCGGGCTTCGAGTTCGCCAGCTGGATCGGCCTGCTGGCGCCCAAGGGCACGCCCGCACCGGTGATTGAGCTTCTCGGCAAAACCATGGCCACAGCCTTGCAGCGCGCAGAGGTTCAAAAGGCTTTCGAGGCCAACGGCGCCGTGGCCGAGGCATCCTCGCCGGAGGCTTTTCGCGCTTACCTGGCCCGTGATATCGAGATCAACCGGCGGGCTGTCGCCACCGCGGGCTTGCAGCCCGAATAGGACTTGAGGCCCGAGCAGGGCTTGTAGCGCGCAGACTTCAGTCCTTGGGCCTGAACTCGATGATCAAGGGTGTGGGCACGCGCCCGTCGACATCGCGCGGCAGGGTTTCGGTGCGGATGATGGCCTTGATCACGGCATCGTCCCAGGCCTTGTTGCCGCTGGACTTGATGAGCCGCTGGCTGGTGATGCTGCCGTCCAGTGTTGTGCGCACTTCAACCTCGGCGACCGGGTTGCCGGGGATGTCATCGGTGAAGATGATGTTCGGCTTGACCTTGGCGCGAACCTTGCCCCCATAGCTGGCCGACGGGCCGCTGGATTGTGTGGACAAGCCTTTGGCCGTGGCCGCACCGGTGGCGCCCAATTGCGCGTTCATCCGGTCCATACTTTCCTTGTAGCGCCTGGCTTCCTGGACTTTTTCGGCTTCGGCTTTTTGGGCCTCCAGCTTTGCTTCGGCGGCTTCTTTTGCAAGGCGCGCTTTCTCGGCTTTTTCTTGTTTGGCGGCCAGCGCTTTCTTCTTGGCTTCGGCTTCCTTGAGCTTGCGCCGCTTGTCGCGCTCCAGCGCGATGTCTGCGTCGGGCACGAGCGGGGGTGGCGCGGGTGCTGCGACAGGTGCCGGCGTCGGGGGTTCTGGCGGCGCTGGCGGCGGTGGCGGTGGTGGCGGTGGTGCAGCTTCCTGTTGCTTCGCAGACCAGATTTCGGCTTCAAAAGCCACTGGCGAAGCCTTGTTTTTCCAGTTGATGCCCCAGGTCAGCGCGGCCGCAAGCAGCAGGTGGACCAGTACGGCAAGACTCAGGCCGCTCAACCGGCCAGGTTCGGGGCGGGGTGCGATGTCCGGGCGTTCGTCGCTAGCGGGCATGGGGCCTCCTTTCAGGGGCGTTGCAGCTGACACTTCGGTCCGTGCACCGGGCATGTAGTGGTGCGTGCAATTTCATGGGCTGGTCTGAACCGCCAGGCCAACCCGCTGCACGCCCGCACGTTGCAGGGCGTCCATCACCTTGACCACGGTTTCGTACTGGATGGACTTGTCGGCGCTGATGACCACAGGCGCGGCTTGCTCGCCCTCGGGCACGGCCGGTTGCAAGGCCTTGACGGTGGCGCCGACCTCGGCGAGCGCGACGCTCAAGGCCTTGCCGCCCGCGGCGGTGACCTGAATGCGTTCGTCTTTTTCGACCAGCACCTGAATGGGTTTGGCCGGCTGGCTGGGTGCCTTGCCGACGCGCGGCAGGGAAATCATGCTTGGTGTGATCAGCGGCGCGGTCACCATGAAGATGATGAGCAGCACCAGCATCACATCGATGAAGGGCACCATATTGATTTCGCTGATAGTACGGCGGCCGCGGCGGCGGGAGTTGACTGCTGGCATGGGCTTGTGCTGACTTGGCTGAGCGCGGCTCAGTGGCCCGAGGCCGACTGCGCGCCGAGGTTGCGCTGCAAGATGTTGGAAAACTCTTCGATGAAGGTTTCGAGCTTGTTGGCGACGCGATCAATGTCGTGAGAAAAGCGGTTGTAGGCCACCACCGCCGGAATGGCCGCAAACAGGCCAATGGCCGTGGCCACGAGCGCCTCGGCAATGCCCGGGGCCACGCTGGACAGCGTGACCTGCTCCAGCGCTGCCAGGCCGGTGAAGGCGTGCATGATGCCCCAGACCGTGCCAAACAGGCCCACGTAAGGCGATACCGAACCGACGGTGGCAAGGAACGAGAGATTGGCTTCAATGCCGTCAAGCTCGCGCTGGTAACTGGCGCGCATGGCGCGGCGGGCGCCGTCGAGCAGGGCCCCTGCGTCCAGTACGCGGCGCTCGCGCAGCTTTTGGTACTCGCGCATACCGCTGGCAAAAATGCGTTCCATGGGACCGGTGCCGCGGGCATTTTGCGTGGCGGCGGCGTAAAGCTCGTTGAGGCTGGTGCCGGACCAGAAGCCACGGTCAAATTCGTCATTGAGCGCGACCACCCTCCGAAGGGCAATGATTTTCCGGAAAATCGCGGCCCAACTGGCAATCGAGATGACCACCAGCAACGCGACGACAGCCTGCACCACCCAACTGGCGTTCAGGATCAGATGGACGATGGAGAGGTCTTGGTTCATGGCGATGGTTCCAGGCTGTCCAATATAGAAGTGGGGATGCGGGCGGGCTGCAGGCTGGCGGCCTCGACCCAGCCGATTCGGATGCTAGCTTCGGTCAGCACGCTCCATCCGGGCGTGCCGTCGGCCTGCATGTGCGGCAACAAGGCCTGCTGAACGATTGTTAATGAAGCGCGGCCTTTTTCCTGGAGCGCAGCCGTAACAATCAGTTCGTCGTCCAGGCGGGCTGCCCGCAGGTAGCGCACGCTGGTGTCGCTCACGACAAACATCCCTCCGGCCTGCTCGCGCAGGCGCTGTTGCTCGATGCCCAGCGATCGCAGCCATTCGGTGCGGGCGCGCTCAAAGAACTTCAGGTAATTGGCGTAGAACACGATGCCGCCGGCATCGGTGTCTTCCCAGTACACCCGGACTGGCCAGCGAAAAGCGGGCTCAGCCAAGAATCGCCTCCAGCCGGGCCACGGCTTCGCGCAAATGGGCCATGGAACTGGCGGTTGAAAAGCGGATGAATTTTTCGGGCGCTGCCTGGCCGAAGTCGCGCCCCGGCGTGACGGCCAGGTGGGCGCGCTGCATCAGCTCGAAAGCAAAGTCCCAGCTGCCGCCGGTGCCGTCGGGCTGGCCGGCGCGAAGACCGAGTTGTTGCACTGCGGCCGTGCAGTCGGCGTAGGCGTAAAAGGCGCCGTCGGGCATCACCGGCACCGTCAGCCCGAGGCGATTGAGTGCGGGAATGAAGTAGTCGCGTCTGGCCTTGAACTCGGCGCGGCGCCGCTCGTATTCGGTCAGGCTCTCGGGCTCGAAACAAGCCAGCGCGGCATGCTGCGCCACAGTGCTCGGGCAGATGAACAGGTTTTGCGCCATGCGCTCGACGACGGGCACCAGCGCCTCGGGCACGACCAGCCAGCCAAGCCGCCAGCCCGTCATGTTGAAGTACTTGGAAAAGCTGTTGATGCTGATGACGCTCTGGCCCAGCTCGCCGGGCAGGGCCAGGGCGCTTTGGCCAAAGCCTTCGTCGTAGCTCAGGCCGAGGTAAATCTCGTCGATGAAGGTGATGCCGCCGCGGCTGTGGACCAGGCTGTGCAGGCGGCGCAATTCGTCGGGCGCAATCGAGGTGCCGGTCGGGTTCGACGGCGAGGCCAGCAAGACGCCGCGTGTTTGCGCATTCCAGGCGCTTTCCACCTTGTCGGCGGTGAGCTGGAAACGCTCCGCGGCGGTGGTCGGGATCAGGGTCGAGCGGCCCTCGGCAGCGCCCACGAAGTGGCGGTTGCAGGGATAGCTCGGGTCGGGCATCAGGATCTCGTCGCCAGCTTCAATCAACGCCAGACAGGCCAGATGCAAGGCCGCGGAGGCGCCGGCGGTGACGATGATGCGGCCGGGCGACACGTCAGCCGAAAAACGGCTGGCATACCACTGGCTGATTTTTTCACGCAGTGCGGGCAGACCGGTGGCCTGGGTGTACTGCGTGTGGCCTTGCGAGATGGCGCGCGCGGCTGCTTCCTGGACCAGTGGCGGGGCGCTGAAGTCGGGCTCGCCGATGTTCAGAAAGATCATCGGGCTGCTGCTGTTCGCGACTTGCCGGGCCAGCGCAGTCGCGGCCTTGGCCACTTCCATCACATAAAAGGGCTCGATGCGTTGGGCGCGCTGGGAAATTCTCACTGCAGCGCCTTGTCTTACCGGGCCTTGTCGCTGGCGACTTCGGCCTGGCGCAAAGTGGGCGCGAGCTGATTGAGCACGCCGTTGACCCACTTGTGGCCGTCGGTGCCGCCAAAAGCCTTGGCCAGCTCGATGCATTCGTTGATGACCACGCGCCAAGGCACGTCCGGGCATTTCTGAAACTCATAAGCGCCAATCCACAGCACGGCATGCTCGACCGGCGAGATTTCGTTCATCTTGCGGTCCAGCAGCGGCAAGATGGCCGCGTCAAGGGCCACGGCGGATTCGATGCAGCCGTGCAGCAAGGCGTCGTAATGCACCGAGTCGGCCTTGTGAAAGCCGACCAGGTCGCGGGTGAAGGCGTCGATGGAGGCCGCTTCATTGCCGCCCACCAGATGCTGATAAAGCGCTTGCAAGGCGAACTCGCGCGCGCGCGTGCGGGCTGATTTGTCCGCGGCTTTTTTCACGCCGGTATCGGTCAGGCCGGTGCGGCTTTGCGGCGGGCGTTTGGGGGCGGTGGTCATGACCATTTTTTCAGGAGAGCTCGTCAAGCAAATGGGCCATTTCGATGGCGACACGGGCGGCGTCGCGGCCTTTTTCGTCCTGCCGGGCCTGGGCCTGGGCGAGGTTTTCAGTGGTGAGAATCGCGTTGGCAATCGGGATCTGGTAGTCCAGCGCCAGGCGGGTGACGGCCGAGCCGCTTTCATTGGCGACCAGCTCGAAGTGGTAGGTTTCGCCGCGGATGATGCAGCCCAAGGCAATCAGCGCGTCGTAGTGTTCGGTTTGCGCCATGGCTTGCAAGGCCACCGGCACTTCCAGCGCGCCCGGAACGGTGACGTGGTGAATGTTTTGCTGCTCCACGCCGAGCCGCATCAGCTCGTCAATGCATGCGGCGGCAAGCACGTTGGTGATGCTTTCGTTGAATCGCGCCTGCACGATGCCAATGGCAAGGGTTTGCCCCTGGAGCGATTTCGCCTGACCTTTTTCTGCTGCAAACACGTGTAATTCCTTGGAAGTTGCTCGGGACTGTTGTGGCTTGTGGCTTATGGCGTCAAACGTCAGGCTTTGCTGATGTAGCCGGCGATTTCCAGTCCGTAGCCGGTCATGCTGGGCATGCGGCGCGGGTTGCCCATGAGGTTCATCTTGCGCACGCCACATTCGCGCAGGATCTGTGCGCCTATGCCGTAAGTGCGCAAGTCCATGCGGCCGCGCTCGGGCGCCTGACTGGCCTTGGCCGTGCCTTCAAACTGGGCCAGCAACTGGGCGCCGCTTTCACCGCAATTGAGCAGCACGACCACGCCTTTGCCTTCGCCGGCAAGGTGTTTGAGGCTCTGGTCCAGGCTCCAGGAGTGCATGGGCCGGCCGATCTCCAGCGCGTCGAACACCGACAGCGGCTCGTGCACGCGCGCGGCCACGGTTTCGTCGGGGGTCCAGCTGCCTTTGACCAGCGCCAGGTGCACGCCCTGGCTGGGTTTGTCCTTGAAGGCATGGGCGGTGAAGTCGCCGTAAGCGGTTTTCAGGGTGCGCGTGCCGACCGGCTCGATCAGGGACTCCACCCGGCTGCGATGCTCGATCAGATCGGCGATGGTGCCGATCTTCAGGCCATGCGCGGCGGCAAAGACCAGCAGGTCGGGCAGTCTGGCCATGGTGCCGTCATCGTTCATGATCTCGCAGATCACCGAGGCGGGCGTGCAGCCGGCCATGGCGGCGAGGTCGCAACCGGCTTCGGTGTGACCGGCGCGCATCAGCACGCCGCCGTCGACCGCCTGCAGCGGAAAAATGTGGCCGGGCTGCACCAAGTCATCGACCTTGGCGTTTTTGGCGACAGCGGCTTCGACGGTGCGGGAGCGGTCTGCCGCCGAGATACCGGTGGTCACGCCTTCAGCGGCCTCGATCGAGACGGTGAAAGCCGTGCCTTTTTTGTCGCCATTGCGCAGGGCCATGGGAGGCAACTGGAGCCGCTCGCAGCGCTCGCGCGTGAGCGTCAGGCAAATCAGGCCGCGGCCAAAGCGTGCCATGAAGTTGATCGCCTCGGGGCTGACGTGATCGGCCGCCAGCACCAGATCACCTTCGTTTTCCCGGTCTTCTTCGTCGATCAGGATGACTATCTTGCCAGCGGCCATGTCGGCCACGATGTCTTCCACCGGGGAAATTGCAACTGTCATGTTCAGACTTTCTGGGTGTCCTGGAGCATGCGCTCCACGTAGCGGGCGATCAGGTCGATTTCAAGATTGACCTGGCTGCCCGCCTGAAGTTGGCCCAGCGCCGTGTTCTCGACGGTGTGGGGAATGAGGTTGATGCTGATCTCGCAGCCAGCATCCTTGCCGGGCAGGTCGTTGACGCGGTTGACCGTGAGGCTGACGCCGTTGACCGTGATGGAGCCTTTGTAGGCCAGGTATTTGCTGATGCCGGCGGGCGCGTGGATGCGCAGCTCCCAGCTTTCGCCGACTTGGGCGAAATGCGTGACGCGGCCAATGCCGTCGACATGGCCTGAGACGATGTGCCCACCCAGCCGGTCATGGGCGCGCAGGGCTTTTTCAAGATTGATCGGGCCCAGTTCGGCCAGACCGCAGGTCTTGTTAAGCGATTCGGCCGAGATATCGATGGTGAACTGGTTGCGAGCCGCGTCCAGCGTGGTGGCCGTCATGCAGGCGCCATTGAGCGCGATGCTGTCGCCGAGGCCGACGTCGTCAAGATAGGCCAGTGGCGTTTCGATGGTGAGTCGCTTGCCATGGTCCAAAGAGCTGCCCAGGCTATGGATAGCGACGATGCGCCCCACGCCGGTGATGATTCCGGTAAACATGCAGCATTTTCGCAGGTAATTGGCCGGCATCGCCGGGTCCCGCCTTCAAGTCCCGAAATGTGTGCGCAACCTGCGGGGCATCAGCCCGCCATGAGCCGCCGCAGTGGCTCAAAAATCGCTGCGTCCCTGCACCCGCGCCAGCAGGCGCAGGTCCGGCCCGATCCGCTCGGCCGAGGTGAAGTCCAGCGTCAGTGCGCCGGCCAGCGATTGCAGCGCTGGCAGTGCGAGCATGCCTTGGCCGGGACCGAGTATCTTGGGCGCGAGGTAGACCAGAAATTCGTCGACCAGGCTTTCTCGCACCAGAGAGCCGTTGAGCTTGAAGCCGGCTTCTACATGCAGTTCATTGATCTGGCGCCGGCCCAGATCGCGCATCACGGCGGCCAGATCCACCTTGCCGCCAGCGCCGGGCAGGCAGCTGACGCTGGCGCCCCGGTCCTGCAGGGCCTGCGTTTTGGCGGCGTCGTTGCTGGCGCAGTAAATCCATACCGCTCCCTCGCCCTTGAAAATCCGCGCGTCCGGCGGCGTCTGCAGGGCGCTGTCGATGATGATGCGGTGGGGCTGGCGGGTGGTTGAAACCAGCCGCACATCCAGGCCGGGGTCGTCTTGCAGCACGGTGCCAATGCCGGTCATCACCGCCGAAGCGCGGGCCCGCCAGGCGTGGCCGTCGGCGCGAGCTTCGGGGGAGGTGATCCACTGGCTTTGGCCGTTCTCCAGCGCGGTCGTGCCGTCCAGTGATGCTGCCATCTTCATGCGCACCCAGGGTGTTTGCCGCAGCATACGGCTGAAAAAGCCGATGTTCAGTTCGCGCGAAGTGTCTGCGCCAGGGCCGATCTCCACCGAGATGCCTGCGGCGCGCAAGCGCTCAAAGCCCTTTCCGGCGACCTGCGGGTTCGGGTCGGCGATGGATGCAACCACTTTGGCGACGCCGGCCTGGATCAGCGCGTCGCAGCAGGGCCCGGTGCGACCATGGTGCGAACAGGGTTCCAGCGTCACATAGGCTGTCGCGCCGGCCGCCGAATGGCCCCGGCTGGCGGCATCGCGCAGGGCCATGACTTCAGCATGAGCCTTACCCGCCTCCTGGGTCTGGCCCTGACCGATCACCTCGTCGCCCGCGCCGACCAGAACGCAGCCCACGGCTGGATTTGGCGAAGTGATGTTTTGGGCCTGTCGGGCCAGTTGGAGGGCGAGCTTGATCACGAGGCCAGTTTACCGTTCGACCCGTCGGCGCCCTGAAAGATTATCTTTTCTTATATTTGGCGGTAAATATACAAATTTTTTATTACAAATTGGCTAATATTTACCCTATGAAAAGTCGCTCAAAGGGTTTTACCCTGCTCGAACTCTTGCTGGTGCTCGTCGTCACGGCGGTGCTGGCGGCGCTGGCAACGCCGAGTTTTCGCGGCTTGTGGGTTAAGCGCGCGGTTCAGGCGGCAGCCGATGCGCTGGTGACTGACTTGCGCTACGCCCGTTCGGAAGCGATCAAGCGTGCGGTGCAAGTGTCGGTTTGCCAGTCCGGCAACGGGACCGCCTGCGCGCCCGGCGCTGTCTGGGCTGAGGGCTGGATTGTTTTTGTAGACCGCAACGAGAAAGGCTTTGTGGACCCCGGTGACGAAGTGCTGCGAGTCCAGTCGCGTCCGTCCGGGCTTCAGTCCATTGCCAGCAACAACCCGCAAAATGACCACACCAGCTTCACTTATGAGCCAACCGGCCTGGCCAAGGTCGCGACCCAGACCTTCATCCTCACGCCGGCCGGCAGCGCACCCGCCAACAGCCAGCGTCTGATCTGCGTTTCGTCGCAAGGCCGGGCCCGAATCGCACCCGCTGGAAGCCTTGCATGCAGCTAAAGCGAAGACGTCGCCTGCCCGAGCAGGCTCCGGCGCAGTCCGGTTTCATGCTGGTCGAGGTGCTGGTATCCATCGTGTTGTCGGCCGTGGCCTTGCTGGCCCTGGCCGGCGTCAGCGCGATGACGCTGCGCTACACCAAGATGAGCCAATACCGCGTGGTCGCCACCCTCCTTGCCACCAACCTGGGCGAGCGCATGCGAGCCAACAGGGCCGGCTTCTTGGCCCAAGGCTATGACTTCAGCGCCACCAGCTTTGCCGGCCAATCTGCGCTCGCCACGTTGCCAGCCCAGTCCTGCGACAGCGCCGGCAGCTTTTGCACGGCGCTGGAAATCGCGCAGCTGGATCTGGCGCAATGGCGGCAACAGGCGCGGCGCTTGTTGCCAGAGGGATCGGCCTTTGTGCTGCGGCAAGCCGACGCTGTCGGGGCCGACGTCTGGCTGGCCTGGCGTGACCCGCTGCTGGCGAACACCGACGAGTCGCCACGTCGCGCTGCCGAATGTCCGGACGGGCTGGCTGCGGCCGACCCTGGCATCCGCTGCAGCTATTTCAGGATCAATCTGTGAGCCGCTCCTTCAAGCCAGCATCCGGCGTGAATGCATCGTGGCCGACTTGCTCCTTGCAGTGCAGGGCGGGATTTGCCCTGATTGAAATATTGGTGGCTCTGGTCATCGGGCTGGTCGTGGTGGGGGCGGTGCTCGCCACTTACGTCAGCGTCGGCCAGACCGGGCGCCTTCAGGCAGCCCTGGCGCAGATGGATGAGGATGCGCAAATGGGTTTGCAGATCCTGTCGCGCGACTTGCTGATGGCCGGCTATGCGTCGCCCGTCGGCATGGATGCCGCGAGCCGGGTGTTCACCAGAACCTTCAACGGGCGGGCGGTGTTGGGCTGTGACAAGGGCTTTACTGCCGCGCCCGCCAGCACGCCTTCGGTTTGCGCGGGCAGCGGCGGCACGCCCTCCATTGAAATCGCTTTTGAGGCCGACCTCTACAACAGCGTGTTGTCTGCGGGCAAGCCCAGCGACTGCCTGGGCAACGCCTTGCAGGACAGCCAGCAAGGCATCACGTTCAACCGCTATGGCGTTGGAAGTGGTACCTCCGGTCGATCCGAGCTGCGTTGCACCAGCGGCAGCAGCACCGCGCCGCTGGTGGACAACGTCGAGCGGCTTCAGTTCTGGTTTGGCGAGGCGGGCAGCGCTGACCCGCGTCAGGTGCTGCGCTACGTGGGCGCTACCAAGGTCCAGGACTTCAGCCGCGTCGTCAGTGTGCGCGTTTGCCTGCTGGCGCGCAGTGAGGAGGCGGTCATTGGCAGCGAAGACGCCGTCTTGCGCACCTACGTCGACTGTGACGGGGTGACGCAGACTTCCACGGACGGGCGTTTGCGCCGGGCCTATTTCAGCACCACGGCCTTGCGCAACCGGATGCCTTTTTGATCGCGGCTGCCTGCACCATGAAAAATTCCGGGCAACAAGGCGTCTCACTGATCATCGTGCTCATCATGCTCGGGGTGATTGCGCTGACATCGGCCGCAGCGCTTCGAAGCGCCAGCTCCAGCGAGCGCGTTGGCAACAACTTCAGGATGCAGCAGCTGGCGTTTGGCTATGCCGAGGCGGCTTTGCGCTATTGCGAAGCGCAACTCACGCTGGCCGATGCGGCGCGCCTCAGCAGCTTGCAGGAGGCCCGGCTGTTCATCTTCACCGGGGACGCGGCCCCCGGCTGGGCCAAGGCCGCCACCTGGACCGGCTCAGGCGGCGCTGCGGCTTCGCTCACCGTGGTGCCAGAAGCGCTTGTGAAGCCCGCAGCAAGCGCTTTGCAGCCCCTGAAGCTACCCGAATGTGCAGTCGAAAAGCAGTCCATCCCGGTGGTCAGCCAAGGTGTCGCGACCGGCAGCGGAGTCGTTTATGTCGTCACCGCGCGCGGCTTCAGCCCTGACTTCACGCAGGATGCCAAGGGGTTGACGGTCACGGGCGCGGTGGTCTGGCTCCAATCGCTGGTGGCCATCGAGCGCGCGGCGCCCGCTGATGCCGGCAGGCTGGCCGACCGCAGCTGGCGCCGCATCATCAACACGCCCATCTATTGAAAGGACGCTCGCATGCGTTGTGACTCTCCGTCTGCTTCGCCCAAACCCGCCAGCGTTCGGGCGTTGTCGGCCGCGGGCTTTAGCCTGATCGAGCTGCTGGTGGTGCTTGTCATCGCGGGCATTTTGTCGGCGCTGGCGCTGCCTTCGTACCGCCAGCATGTGCAGCGCGGGTATCGGGCCGAAGCCGCTGCGGCCTTGCTGGAGGCGCAGCATTTCATGGAGCGCTTTTACAGTGTCAACGGCCGCTACACCACAGATGCGGGCGGCCCGCCAGCCCTGCCTGCGCGGCTGCAGGTGATGCCGACTTCTTCCGGTGGGTCAGGTGGATCAGGTGGATCAGCGGCGCGTTACCAGCTCAGTGTTGCCGCAGCGTCGGTCAGTACCTACGGCCTGCAGGCCGAGCCCGTCGGGGCCATGGCCGGTGAGCCGTGCGGCACCTTGACGCTGACACAGACGGGCCTGAAAGGGCGAACGGGCAGCGGCTTGAGCGTGAGCGAGTGCTGGCGCTGACTTGAGATACAAGCGCCTTGAGCGCGCGTTCGGTCTCTCAGCAGGCGCAGAGGCCACCAGCGTCTTGCGAGATCAGCGCCTGACTTCGTCGACCAGGGTCTTGAACTCGTCGATGTCTTCAAAGCTGCGGTAAACGCTGGCAAAGCGCACATAGGCCACTTTGTCGAGTTTTTTGAGCTCCCGCATGACAAGTTCGCCC
>CAJAOB010000300.1 GCA_903941205.1 uncultured Burkholderiales bacterium
CCGATGCGATGACCCGGGTCATCAAGACCGCTCGCATCCTGGTGCAATTTGCCGAAAAGAACCCGGGGATGACCCGCGTCATGGTGGGCGATGCGCTGGTCTTCGAGCATGAGCGCCTGCAAGATCGCATGAACCTGTTTTTCGACAAGCTCGAGGCGCAGTGGCGTCAACTGCTGCGAGAAGCCGGCGCGGCCTCGCAGACGCCCACGGTTGACGCCCAACTCAGGGCCTCGCTGCTGCACGCGTTTTTGCTCGGACGACTGCAGCGCTATGCCCGTTCGGGTTTTCGGCGCTTGCCCTCGGAAAGTCTGGATGCGAGTTTGGCCATCTTGCTGGCCTCGCCAGCTTGAAGGATCGAGCCCTCGGTACTGGCTCTTGCATCCCCCAAGCAGGGAACCAGCCGACTCTGGCTTATGAGGCGGGAAGTACCGTGATGGAAATGCGGCGGTTCAGCGCATTGGTCGGGTCATCGGGCAATGAAGGCCGGCTCTCGCCGTAGCCGATGACCTGCGAGATGCGCCCGGACTTGACGGCTTTGGACAGCAGTTCACGGCGCGCCGCATTGGCCCGTTCGGCCGACAGCTCCCAGTTGCCATAACCGGTGACCCCGCCGCCGTAAGGGGTGGCGTCGGTGTAGCCTTCGATCATCAGCGGATTGGCCTCACACAGATTGACCGCAGTTGCAATCTTGCTGAACTGCTCTTTGGCAAAAGCCGACAACACCGCCTGGCCGGTTTGGAACATGGGCTGGTTGTTGTCCAGCAGCGTCAAGCGCAGGCCCTCGGGAAGGAGCTCGATGTCGATGGGGATCTTGCCCCGGGTCAGGCGTGAATCGGCCTCGATCTGCTTTTTCAGGTCAGCGGCCATGGCGGTGATGCAACTCATGTCCCGCTGGGGGATCTTCGAGAGCTTGTCAAAGGTGAGGATCCAGGCCACGATGAAAAAAGCCATGAGCACCGTGACAAAGTCGGCATAGACCAGCTTCCAGTTGCCATGGGTGGCATGCCGCACCCGCCGCTTGACCGCGCGCGGTTGACGCACTGGGGCCGGTGGCGCCGCAAGGGCCGGGGTCTTGGACCTCATGGGCTGACTTGCCGAACCGAGTTCCTGATGCCGTCCTCCAACTCCTGCATGGACGGACGGGTATCCGAATACATCACCTTGCGACCATATTCGACACAGACCGAAGGCGAGAAGTTGCTGTAGTAGGCCAGCAAAATCTCCTTGATCGCCTCAAAAGGCTTGAGCTCCTCGTCAGCGATCTGCTCCAGCGACTTGGCCACGGGGCTGAGGATCGCATAGGCGGCAAACACGCCCACCAGGGTGCCCACCAGCGCCGCTGCAATCAAGGCGCCGATCTGCCCCGGACTGTTTGTGGCCACGCCAGACAAGGCCTTGATCACGCCAATGATGGCCGCCACGATGCCGAAAGCCGGCATGCTGTCAGACAGGTTCATGATGGATTCAGAAGGCTGGCGCGATTCCGAATACAAGGTCTCGATCTCCTGGCTGAGCACGCCTTCTAGTTGCGATAGCGTCACGGTGTTGTCGGCCATCATGACGAAGTAGTCGGTGATGAATTCCATCAGCCGGCGGTACTTGAGCACCCGCGGGTAGCGATTGAAGAGGGGACTTTCGGCCGGCTTGGCGATGTCGGCCTCGATGGACTTCATGCCCTCGCGCTTGGCCTTTTGCAGAAGTTCGAAGAGCAGGCACAGCAACTGCAGGTTGACTTCGCGGTTGAAGGAGGTGGTAGCAAAGCTGCGACTGAAGACGCGCCAGGTTTTGCGCAGATGGCGCCATTTGTTGCCCGCAATCAGGGTGCCCAAGGCGGCACCGAAGATCACCAGAAATTCCTCGGGCACCCACAGCTGTTGCCAGCTACCGCCGAGCCAGAGGAAGCCCGAGATCGCCGCTGACAGCGCGATCAGCCAGCCTAAGGGAATGTTCATATCTTCTCGAACAGGGAGGTGGAATCGAGCCTGGCCATGATGGCTTGGGCAGCCTGCAGCAGAGCATTGGAGCGGGCCAAATCGGCCGTCGCCTGCGCCGGGTCGGTGTCCATCAGCGTGCTGCGCTGCTGTTCAACCGCAGTTTCTTGGAAAGCCGAGGCCTGCCGGGCCGAGTCCAGGAGATTGAGCAGCACACCGGTCTTGACCTGGGCCGTGGACACCTGGCGCATCGCGTCGCCGATCGCGTCAAATTCCGCTGAGCTGGGCTTTTGGCCACCCTGGAGGGCCACCAACACATCGTTCATGGCATCGAGCACGTCAACGGTGGTGGCATCGGCCGGATCGCCCATGACGCTGCTTTTGAAGATGCCGGTTTCCAGCTTGATGCTGGGCGCCACCTGAACCTGTCCCACGCCACCAGCGGCCTTGAGCAGCGGATTGCCGCTGGCATCCTTGGCATCGGCAAATTGCTGCACCGCGTCCTTGAGGGTCTGCGCCTTTTGTGCCATTTGCGTGCGCGTGGCATCGTTCAGGCCGGCGCCGCTGGACTGGATCATCAGTTGCTGCATATTGGCCAGCATCTGCTGCAGGCTCGACAGTTGGGAGTCGGTCTGGTCCCGGGTGGTCTGAACATGGTCCTGGTTGACCCGGAACATCGCAAATTCAGCTTTCTTGAGCTGCACCTGAACCCCCAGGCCAGCGGCCAGTGGATCGTCCGAGGCTTTGCCATGGCGCTGACCCGAGGAAATTTGCCGCTGGCTTTCCACCACATCCTGCATATGCTGTTGCAGGGCGGCGACGCCGCTGTCAAACAGTTGTTGGCTGCTCACTCGCATCGATCTTCTCCTTAGCGACCG
>CAJAOB010000301.1 GCA_903941205.1 uncultured Burkholderiales bacterium
CCGAGAGTTGAAGCGACCGCTCTTTGTCTTGCTGGACGCCACCTGGCCAGAGGCGCGCAAGATGTTCCGCAAGAGCCCGTATCTCGATCACTTGCCGGTGCTGAGCTTGCAGCCTGGGCAACTCTCGCGTTACCGCCTGCGGCGCTCCAAACGTCAAGATCACTTTTGCACCTCCGAAGTGGCTGCGCTTTGTCTGGCGTTGGCCGGGGAAACGCATGCGGCGCAGACGCTGGAGGCGTATCTTGATGTGTTCACCACGCATTACCTGCAAGCCCGCCAGCAGATGCCCGTTGATCTGGGCGATGCGGTGCATCTGCGTTTGCAGGGCTTGCGTTGGCCTGGCCCGCACGGTCTGGCTGGCGCCGGAGCGATTCGCCCGACCGGGCCTTGTGAGCAGGCTGCGGCCCCGGAGGTCGACCCGGTTTGCGCTGGCCCGGCTGCCTGAGCGCACAATCGCGCCTTTGCCCAGCTCACATCAAGGCGAATTGAACGCCTGCGTGGCTTGCCTGTCGATGCCGCGCCCAAGGCGTCAGCGTCTCCATTTTCAAAAGCGCACATGACCGACGACCTGAACCGACAAAATGAATTGAAAAAAATGAGCTTGTGCGATTCCTGCGCAGGCATTCAGCGCAACTGGCGGCGCGCCCCCGGACACGCTGAACTGGTGCAGGGCAACAACCGCCAGGAAAAGCGCGGCCCCACGCAGGTCACCATCACGCAGTACCGCTGTGACCGCTGCGGCACTGCCTGGGAGTATGAAAACAACAAGGCCGACGTGCGGGCTGGCTGGTCGGTGGTGGGGCGCTAGCGGTCCCGTTCGGTAGGCCAGGGCTGAAAGGGCACGGCCAGTCGCGCGCGCTCGGCCTTGCGTGCCGGTTTACTCAGGCAGCACGCCGATTTCCTTGGTGATCTGGGCCCAGCGCTGGTGCTCGCTGGCAAGGAAGGCGCCAACCTGATCGGCGGAAAGACCCGATTCGGCGAGCGGCCCGGCGGCGTTGATCTTGGCTGCCGTGTCGCGGTCACCGGTAGCGGCGTTGAATTCGCGGTTCATCCGCTCAATCACGGCTTTGGGCGTTCCCGTGGGGGCGACCAGTGCAAACCAGCCGCTCATGTCAAAGCCCGGGAAGCTTTCTGCCAGCGCAGGAACCTGCTCCCAACCGGGCACGCGCGAGGCGGTAGTCACCGCGAGCATGCGCAACCGGCCCTGGCGCACCAGCTGTGCGGTCGAGGCGATGTCGGCAACCACGGCGTCGATATGTCCGCCAATCGCATCCTGAACGGCCACGCTCACGGATGCGTAGGAGGCCAGATTGAATTCGGCCTTGGAGCGGGCATTGAGAAAGCGCGCGATCATGCCGCTGAAGGTGCGCGGTCCTTCATTTCCCAATGACACCTTGCCGGCGCTGGCTTTGGCGCGCGCCAGCAGGTCTTGCAAGGACTGCACCGGCGAGTCTGCGCGCACCAGCACGGCAAACGGGCTCTTGCCGACAAAAGCCACAGGCACAAAGTCTTTTTGCGGGTCATAAGGCATGGACTTGAACAAGTAGGCATTGGTCACCAGTGCCGCTGTGGTGGCGAAATAAAAGGTGTAGCCGTCAGGCGCGGCGCGGGCGGCGGTTTGGGCGCCGATGACGTTCTGGCCACCGGGCTTGTTGTCCATCACCAGGGGCTGGCCCAGCGACTTGCCAAGACGCTCGCCGATGATCCTCGCCACGTTGTCCGGACCCGAGCCTGCCGGTTGCGACAGCACGAAGCGCACCGGCTTTTCGGGCCACGACTGGGCGCGGGCGGTCGAGGCCAGCAGCGACGGGAACACGGCCAGGCTCACCGCGCCTTGCAGCAGTTTTCTGCGCGGCAAACCGGCGCTCAAGGCGGGCAGGGCTTCGGGGGATGCTGATTTGTCATTTGTCATGTCTGTCTCCTGATGGTTGGTTTTGGCGTGGTTTTGATGTTTACGTTTTACGAATAAAGGGTCAGGCCGTTGCGGGCGCCAAGGCTTGCGTGGGTTCAAGCGACATGCCGGCCTGCAGCTCGCCGAGTTGCCCGCTCAGCGCTTCGGCGCTGGCGCAGGCACCGTAGACGTAATGGTCCGGGCGCACGATGGCGGCGAGCGCGCCGTGTTGCGTGAACCACTTTGAAAGCAGGCCATCGGCTTCGTTCATGTCGGCCGTGCCCAATTGCAAGACCTTCATGGCCACCCCGGCCGGGCCGGCAGCGGCTTGCCTGAGCGCCGGACCGGCGTCGGCTGCCAGCACCAGACGCCAGCCGCAGCCAATCGCATCGTCCATGCGCTGGCGCTTGCCTTGCGGCGTGAGAAGCCAGGGCTGGGGAAACAAGGTGCCACGCTGCGCGTGGTCTTGGCGGCTCAAAAGCCCGGCTTGCAAGGCCGGTTGCACGTCTTGCCGCGGTACGGGCCGGACCGTTCCGCCGCACTCGGCCAGCAAGCGCTCGTCGCGCTGGCGTGCCTGCTCCGGATCGCGCTGGCCGATGATTTTCCCGATGCCCTTGATGCGCGTGGTCAGCTCGGTCACATGGCCCTTGCGCTCGCTCGTGTAGCTGTCCAGCAGGCTGTCGGGTGCCTGGCCGTGCAGCACGGCGGCCAGTTTCCAGCACAGGTTGCTGACGTCACGCAGGCCCTGGCACATGCCTTGCCCGAGAAACGGGGGCTGCTGGTGCGCAGC
>CAJAOB010000302.1 GCA_903941205.1 uncultured Burkholderiales bacterium
CGCTGTGCGTCCGCCAGCACTGCTCCGGCATTGGCTAGCAGCGTGAAATCGAGCAGGCGCTGGGTGTAGTCGTAGGTGGGGCCAAGCACCTGTCCGCCGGGCAGATCCTTGAAGGTCGCCGAGATGCGGCGCTTGAGCGACATGCGCTCGGTCTGCAGCGGCAGGGTGATACCCAGGCGGGGCAGGGTGGCGCGGTAGGCGCGCAGCAAGAAAATCGCTTCAATCAGGTCGCCACTGGCTTGTTTGATGGCCAGCGCCGCCAGCTCGGGGTCGTAGACCGAGCCTTCGTTCATCACGCGGTCCACCGCGAGTTTGAGTTGCTGCTGGATCTGCGACACGCTGAGTTCTGGCAAGCGGCTGTCACCGCGCCGTTGCTCGGCCAGCAGGTGGTAACTGTTGAGAATGGCGTTCTCTCCGCCCTTGACGGCAACATACATGCTTAAAGCCCTCCGGACAATTGAATCGATGTGGTGCGCGGCAGCCCGGCCAGTTGCGTGCCTGTGGCCAGGAACAGGTCCACGCCGCGCGGAAAGCTCGCGTGGTTGCTGGCCCACTGCGCGAGGAAATCGTCGGCCAGACCCTCGACGGCGAGGTGCATGACATCCTCAATACCCGGCCCGCGCAAGACCCAATGCATGTCGCTGTCCGTGCCGGCGCGCAGCTGCGCGACGTCGAGCACGCAGGTCGTGGAATGGTCCGGCGCGTTGTCACTGCCCTGCGAAAAGCGCTCCAGCGCCGGCATCGCATCGCCTGCGCCCACCCAGGCAAACATGGCGTTTTCAGCTTGCGTGACAAGCTGGCAACCGGTGTGAAAGCGAAGCCAGGACGCGGCGTCACTCCCGGCCAAAGAGGGCGACAGCCAGAGCGTGCAATCCGAATCCAGCAAAGCCAGCAGCAAGGTCGCCGCTGCCGGCTGACCGGTCTGCGGCGTCTGGGCGTCATGAAGCACGCCCACGCATCGACCCGGGTGTGACAGTGCTTCCAGTGCGAGGCGAAACATCGCCTGGCTGCCAAAGCTCTCATGCGAAAAGCCGGCGCCCAGCTGGCTCAGGTCCTGAACGCTCATGCTTCTTCTCCATCTTCTTCAGGGGAGCCGGCTTCACGGGCTACCGTGAAGAACTCGACCTTGGTGCTTTGTGCTGCTTGCTCGCGCTGGCTGCGCTGTTGCGCCAGGTGCAGCCGCACCGGTGTCAACAAGGTCTGTTCCAGCAAGTCCTGGTTGGCCGGGTCTTGGAGCAAGGCATCGGCCACCGCGGCCAAGCCGACCTGACGGTGCGAGCGACCTAGGGCGTAAGCGACACCCACCACGGCGGCATCGGCCCTTGCCAGCTTCAGGCGCAAGGCGCAGCGGCTGACGGTGACTTCGCCCAGGTTGAAGCGCTCGCCCGTTGAGCCGGCGCGGCCCTGAACCATCATCAGGCCTGTTTCAGGCGCTCTGAGCCAGTTGGGTCGGGCAGGCCAGTGGCTGGCGACGGCGGACTCCAGCAGATCCAGCGGCGCCCGGGCCAAGAGGGCCATCCAGTCTGCGCGCGCCATCGGCGGCGCGGGTTCAACATTGTCAAACGCATGAAACATCTTGGTGATACCCTCCAGTTGTATAGACAAATTTTTCAATGGACTCAGCTTAACGAGCGTGCATGTAGGTTTCATGACAACACTGACTTCCTCGACAGACAAGCGCGAACGACCCGCGCGTGAGAGTTTCTGGCAGCGCATCGCCACCGAGATATCCGAGGCCATCAGCCGTGGCCTTTACCCGCCCGGCCAGCGCCTTCCCTCCGAGCATTTGCTCGCAGAAAAATTCGGCGTGAACCGCCACACGATTCGAAAATCGCTGGCCAGCTTGTCAAGCCAGGGCTTGGTGCGCGTGACCCAGGGCAGCGGCACCTACGTGGAGGACTTCGCGGTCGAGCTGATGCTGGGCAAGCGCACGCGGCACCGGCAAAGCCTGCTGCAAGCGGGCTTGCGCGGCGGGCTGCAAGTGCTGCAATCCAGCAGCGTGCGGGCCAACAGCGCGCAAGCCCGGGCCCTGGCGCTGCCCGCGCGCAGCAAGCTGCTGTGCCTGAACGTGCTGGGTGAAGCCGAAGGTCAAGTCCTGCATGTGAGCGAGCGGTTTTTTCCGCTACCGCGCTTTGCGGGGCTCGATGCCGCCATTGCACAGACCGGATCGATCACAGCGGCCTTCACTGCTTGCGGGCTGACCGATTACACGCGGCAGGAGAGCCGGATCACGGCTCAGCTTCCACAAGCCGGAGTCGCCGCACAACTGCGTCAACCGGCCAGCCGGCCGGTGCTGGAGGTGACCAGCGTCAACATCGACAGCGATGGCACGCCGGTTGAATTTGCAACCACCTGGTTTGCCGGTGACCGGGTCAAATTATCCATACGCCATGACGACTGACAA
>CAJAOB010000303.1 GCA_903941205.1 uncultured Burkholderiales bacterium
CAGACGAATCCGCTTGCCCGCCAGCAAATTAGGCTCTTGCGCCAGGCTGCCCAGAGGCGCCAGCGCAGCGCCCACGGCTGCGGCCAGCAAGAGGCGTCGCAGGCCCGGGCGAGCGGTTTGGCGGGAAATAGCTGCATTTTTCATGAGAAGTCTCCTTGTCAGTTAACGAAAAGAAAGGGCCATGGTCTGACGCCGCTGAAGCGCAGCGGCCGATGCAAGCCATGGGCTGCTCGACAACACGCGGCAAATCCTGCGCGCCGCATGGCGCTCAGATCCACGCCGTCGGCCAGGCATCGGCGGCACCCTGAGCGCTTTGCTTGAGCGCCTCCAGCGTTTGCGCGGTGTGCTCGCCCAAGCGCGGCGGAAAGCCATGGGCGCTTCGTCCCGGCGGATCGAACTTGATCGGATTGCCGGCGACTTCAAGCCGCTGGCCCGGCTCCTGACCCTGCAGTTCCAGACGCATGGCGCGACTCAGGACCTGGGGGTTGGCGAACACAGCGTCCAAGTCGTCGATGGCTGCGGCGGGCACCTCGGCCCGGATCAAGGCCTCGATCAGCGGCTGGGCGTCGTGCTCAAGAAAGGCTTCGTTGAGCAGGGCGATCAGCACCTCGCGGTGGGCATAACGCAGAGCGGCCGAGACGAACCGCGCGTCCGCAGCCAGATCGGCGCGCCCCAGAGTGCTGACCAGGCCCTTGAACATGCCTTCGGTGTTGGCCGTCACGGCGATGCGCTGACCGTCGCGACTGCGAAAACAGCGGTAGCTCGGGATGAAGTCATGCGCGCTGCCCTGGCGGCCCGGCGGCTTGCCGGTTTGCAGGTAGTTCGCCGCCTGGTAGGACAGCATGGCAATTTGCACGTCCAGCATGGAGATGTCGATCAGCCGGCCACGGCCGGTTTGCCGGGCCTCCATCAGGGCGGCCAGCATGCCGATTACCGCGTACAGGCCGGCGCCGATATCGCCCACCGGGATGCCCGCGCGGACCGGCTCGCCCTCGGGCTCGCCGGTCAGGCTCATCACGCCCGACATGGCCTGCACGATCATGTCGTAGGCTGGCCGGTCACGCAGCGGGCCGTCCTGCCCGAAGCCCGACACCGTGGCCCACACGAGAGACGGTTTACGCGAGGCCGCCGCGGCGTAATCGATGCCCAACTGGGCCAGCTTGCCCGGGCGAAAGTTCTCGATCACCGCATCGGCTTCGTGAATCAGTTGCCGCGCCGCCTGCAAGCCCTCGGCGCTTCGCATGTCGAGCACCACCGATTTCTTGTTGCGGTTGGTGCTGCCGAAATAAGTGCTGGAACCGTCTACAAAACTCGGCGGGATCGAGCGCGACATGTCGCCGGCCGGCGGCTCGATCTTGATGACCTCGGCGCCAAGGTCGCCCAGGATCTGGGTCGCAAAAGGGCCTGACAGGAACAAGGTGAAGTCAACAATGCGCAGGCCTTTCAATGGCCCGGTGGTGGCGCCCGCAGCGGCGGCGCCAGAAGATTCAGCGGTGGCAGAAGATGAGGGGTTCATGGACGCGGCTTGAACCCTTCAGCGCTTCAAGATGGTGACGGCGCAAGCGCCATGTTCGAAACCGGAAATGCCGCCGCCCGTGACATGCGCCAGACCGACCCGCGCGCCGGCAACTTGGTGCGCGCCGCTGCGACCCTGCAACTGCCGGGTGATCTCGACAATCTGTGCCACCCCGCTGGCAGCCACCGGGTGACCGCGCGAGAGCAAGCCGCCCGAAGGATTGACCACCTGCCTGCCGCCCAGCGAGGTGGCGCCGCTCCTGAGCAAGGCCAGCGCCTCGCCCGGTTTGCAGAACTGAAAGGCTTCGTAATACATCAGCTCGGCAATGGCAAACGAGTCGTGCAATTCGGCCACGTCAACGTCCTGCGGATCAACGCCGGCCAGGGCATAAGCCTCGGCCGCGGCCTTGACCGAGGCATGCGAGGTGGTCATGGACGCCGGCCCTGGCTCGTACAAGCCCGAACGCAGCACACAAGCGCTCAGTTCAACCGGCAGGGCCCCGCCCATGGACCGGGCCAGGCGCTCGGAGACCAGCACCACGGCCGCCGCGCCATCGCCGGTCGGGCAGCAATGCATGAGCCTGAGCGGGTTGGCGATTTCGCGCGAGGCATTGACTTCGTCCAGCGTCACGGCTTTCTGGAACTGGGCCAGCGGATTGAGCGCGCCGTGGCCGCGCGCCTTGACCGTGACCTCTGACAGCGCCGCCGGCTCGACGCCGTGCTCGTAAAGATAGCGCTGGGCGCGCATGGCGTAGATCGCCGGCATGCTGGCGCCGTTGGAAACGTCCCAGTCGTCGGCATTGAGCGGCAAAGGGCCGCCGCCGAGCTTGCTGAGCATTTCCACGCCCAGCACCAGTGCGGCGTCGCTCTGGCCGCTGGCGATGCGAAAAGCCGCCTCGCGAACGCCGACGGCGCTGCTGGAGCAGGCGTTCTCGACATTGATGATGGGCAAGCCACTGATGCCCAGCTTGCCCAACACCTGTTGCCCGAGCAGCATGCCGCCAAAGACCGACGAGGCATAAGCGACGTCCAGCCTGTCCTTGGGCAGTCCGCTCTCGAGCATCGCCTGGCGCACCACGGGCCAGGCAAAGTCGGCGTGGCTCACGGCCGGGAAGCGGCCGAACTGGCGGATGCCGGTGCCGGCGACAAATACTTTATTGCCCATGTGACTGCCCTGGAAGATGACGAAAGACGAAGACCGGCTCGCGCTTGCGGGCCTGGCCGGGGGCATGGCGAACACAGGCCAGCTCGACCTGCGAACCCATGGCCGGCGGGCCCCCGGCGTAACCCTCGAGTTCGGCAAACAGGCGGATTTTTTCGGGCAGGTCGACATAGCCCACATAAACGCTCTGATCGCCCGAGCGCAGGGTGGTGTAGCTGTAAAGCGTTCCCTGCCGCGACAGGCGCAAGGGCTCAACGTCCAGCGACATGCAGCCAGCACAAACCCGCGAGGGTGGAAAGTTGTTGTAGCCGCAGCCGGGGCAGTGCGTGCAAAGCACATGGGCCTCGCTGCCGCTGGCTGTCGCGTAGGGCGGCGCGCCTTGATCGGCGGCGCATTGGGGGGGATCGGTGATCGTCATGGTTTGCAGAGCCCTAAAACGAGATTCAAATCTCATTGAGTGAAACGCAGAGTAACAGCTGGCCGGCCTTGGCAAGCCTAGGGTATGTGCCTAGCCCGGCTGGCAAGGCGCCAGCGCGCTCGGCGCTGGTATAAGACTGCTCAGACCGGTCTGCACCCACCCACAAGCTTTTTCATGCCCACAAACCCAAGCCAGGACAGCGCCAAAGCCGGCGAAGACACCAGCAGTTCGATCCTGCGCGGCATCGCCACGCTGGTGGCTCTGGCCGAGGCCGGTCGCCCGGTCGCCTTCGGCGTGCTGGCGTCGGCGCTGCAAATGCCGCCCAGCACCGTGCACCGCATCTTGCGCAGCCTGTGCCAGAGCGGTTACGCCGTGCAAGACCCCACCACCGGAAGCTACAGTCCGGGCAGCGCCTTCCTTCGGGCCGCGACCTTGTTTTGCGCGGGCACCGCCTTCCCGGCCACGGTCGAGTCCGCGCTGGCCGCCATGGTCGAGCAAAGCGGCGAGTCGGCGTTTTACGGCAGCTATCTTTCAGAGATGCAGCGTTTTCGCTTTCTGGTGCAGATTTACTCCGAACACGCGGTCCATTACGTGCTGCGAAAAGACAAGAACTATTCCTTGCTGTGGGGCGCTTCCGGCCGCTCCATCGCCGCGTTCCTGCCCGAAAAAACGCTCCGGGCCATTTACGAGCGGGAAAAAATGGAGCCGCAAGGCAATACGCCCTTGCCAGACTGGACCCGCTTCAACAAGGAAATGGCTTCGATCAGGGCTGCGGGCTACTGCACCACGTACAACCAGCGGTTTGAGGGCGCGCATGCGGTGGCGGCGCCCATCATGGGGTCACATCGGCGAGTGGTTGGCTGCATCGGTATCTCGATGCCGTCAGATCGCCGCGATGAGGGAAAGATTGAAGAGCTCGGCGCGCTGGTCATGCGTTGGGCGCAAGAACTTTCTTTTGTGGCGCAGTGCGCCATTGACAAGCCGCCCGCCTGACGCGCCGGCCCGGATCAGGTGGTGAAACTGCGCGCCTGGGGATGGTTCTGCGCGGCCGGCGTCACGCTTTTGTCCCGGCTGCGCGCCGTGAACGGCCAGGCCGGCCGCTGCGGTGCAGCGGGCTCGGGAGAACGCCGGGAAACATCAGGAAACTGAGGACCCGCGCGGTTCGCAACCCGAATGCCTGCTTCGTTCATCGCCATCTCCTTATTGGCCGGGGAAAAAACAACCTCACACTGAGTTCAATGTAGAGGGTGCCTCGGCAGAGCCGGTGTCAGACAGGGCGGGCGGGCCTCGTGAGCCAAAGTCGACCACGCAGCGCAAAAAAACCGGCCTGAGCCGCGTCAAACCGCGCAGTACTTGTTCTGGATCTCTTCATCGGCCAGCAAGTCCGCGGCCAGGCCCTCATGAACGATCAGACCCTGGTCGAGGATGTAGGCGCGGTCAGACAAGGCCAGCGCGCGCGCCACGTTCTGCTCCACCAGCAGCAGCGTGACGCCCGACGCCCGCATGCGTGCGAACAGCTCGAACATCTCGTCCACCAGCACCGGCATGATGCCCTCGGAGGGCTCATCAAGCAGGATCATCCGCGGCTCGGCCATCATGGCGCGGGCAATCGCCAGCATCTGCTGCTCGCCGCCCGACATCGAGGTCGCCTCCTGCGACAAGCGCTCTTTCAGGCGCGGAAAGGTTTCGGCAATGGCGTCGATGCGCGCATCAATGTCCACCTTCTTGCGGCTCGCCAAAAGGCCGAGTTCAAGGTTTTCGCGCACCGTCAGCGAAGGCACGATGCGCCGGTCTTCGGGCACATAGGCCAGACCCAGGTGAAAGCGCGCATGAGCGGGCTGCGTCAGCAGTTCCTGGCCGGCAAACAGCGCGCGGCCCTGGCAGCGGCTGACCAGCCCCATCAAGGTGCGCAGCGTGGTCGTCTTGCCGGCGCCGTTACGGCCCATCAAGGTGACGATCTCGCCGGGGTTCACATGAAAGGACACGTTTTGAACCACATGGCTGCGGTCGTACCAGGCGTTCAGGTCCTGCACATCAAGCAAAGGAGTGGTTTTCATGTTCAGCCCTGACCCAGGTAAACGCGGCGAACCTCGGCGTTGTTGCGGATTTCATCGGCCGTGCCCTGCGCCAGGAATTCGCCATGGTGCAAGACGATCAAGCGCTCGCAAATGCCCATCACCAGCTTCATCTTGTGCTCCACCAGAATGACCGTGCGTTCCTTGGCGAGCTGCGTGATCAGCGCCATCATGGCGGCGGTTTCTTCGGGCGACATGCCGGCGGTCGGCTCGTCCATGAGCAGAAGCTTCGGGTCGGCCGCGAGCGCCATGGCGATCTCGAGCGAGCGCTGCTGGCCATGCGCGAGGTCGGCGACGGTCTTGTTGCGCAAGGCCGTCAGCCCGACGCGGGCCAGCAGGGCATCGGCCTCCTCTATGGCCTGTTTGAAGGATGCGCGCGGCCTGAAGAGCTCGTAGCGCGTAAAGCGCATCTGCTCGGCAACGCGAACGTTTTCATGCACGCTGAGTTGCTTGAACACGTTGGTGATCTGAAAGCTCTTGGCGATGCCGCGCCGTGCATAGTCGTGCGGCGCTAAGGCAGTGATGTCCTGGCCTTCAAACAGCACCTGGCCCGAGGTCGGCGGCAAGGCGCCGCTCAGGACATTGAAGAAGGTGCTTTTGCCGGCGCCGTTGGGCCCGATGATGGCTGTGAGCTGACCGGGCACAAAGCTGACGGACACGTCTGACAGCGCCTTGAAGCGGCCGAAATTCACGCTGACCTGGCGCACGTCGATGAGGCTGCCGGTACTCATGCCCGCTCTCCTTGCAACAGGCCGCGCTGCTTGAGCTGGTGCATGAAAGTGCCCCAGATGCCGCGCGGGAAAAACAGCACCAGTGCCACAAACAGCAGCCCGACCGCACCCATCCAGTAACGGGTCAGCGTGGTCACCACGTCTTCCAGGTACAGAAAAACACCGGCACCGACAAAGGGGCCAAAGAAAGTACCCATGCCGCCGAGCAGGCACATCATGACGGCCTGGCCCGATTGCAGGTAATGCAGCGAATCGACCGGCACGACCGACAAATGCAGCGCCCGCAGCGCACCCGCCAGGCCGCAAACGCCGGCCGAAATCACGAAGATCAGGAGCTTGGCGCGGGCCACGTCATAGCCGCAGGCGGCGGTGCGCTTTTCGTTTTCCCGGATCGCCTCGATCACCGCGCCAAACGGCGACGCCAGAATGCGCGAGACCAGCCACAGGGCCAGGGCCACAAACACCCAGATCACGTAGTACTTGGTCAGCGGATCAATGAAGTCGATGCGCAGACCGAACAGCTCGATGGCCTGCGCCTTGATGCCGCGCAAACCGTTCTCGCCGCCGGTCCAGCGCTCGGCCTTGTAAAACAGGTAGTAAATGACCTGCCCTAGCGCCAGCGTGACCATCGAAAAGTAAATGCCGCGTGTGCGAATCGCCAAAAAGCCCACCAGCAGGCCGGCCAGCAAGGAGGCCGCCACGCCGACCAGCAGCGCCGGTATCCAGTGCAGGCCGAAATGAACCATGGCAATGCCGGTGAGGTAGCTGCCCACCCCCAGAAAGGCGGCATGACCAAAAGACAGCATGCCGGTGTAGCCAAACACCAGGTTAAAGCCCACCGCGAACAGGCCAAAGATCAGGATGTTCACCGCCAGCGCGTGATACGGCATGAGCAGCGGAAACACCAGCAGAAACAGCAACACCGAGGCGACGCGGTGACGCGCCACGGCATTGACGAAAAATGGCAAGGTCATCCCAGCGCTCCTGCTTTGCCAAAAAAGCCCTGGGGCCGCACCAGCAGCACCAGCGCCATCAACACGAAGATGGACATCTCGGCAAACTCCGGCGCCAGCAAGGCCGTCATGCTGAACACCACCCCGACCAGAACACCGGCCACCACGGCGCCCGGCAAGGAACCCATGCCGCCGACCACCGTCACCACGAAGGACTCGGCCAGCACCGGGATACCCATCTCCGGATTGACCGCCCGCGTCGGCGCGGCCAGCACGCCCGACAGGCCCGCAATCGCTGTGCCCAGGCCAAACACCAGCCACCAGACCTTGGTAATGTCAACGCCCAGCACCCGCACGATTTCAGCGTCGCGCGAGCCGGCCCGGATGATCAGGCCGTAGCGCGTCTTCTCCAAAAACAGCCAGAGCGCCAGCACCACCAGCGCCGTCGCCCCGATCAGGAACAGGCGGTACAGCGGAAAGTGACCAAAGCCCAGGTTGACCGCGCCGCGCAAGGCAGCTGGCGTGCTGGACGGCAAACCCTCGATGCCAAAGATCGCGCGCACCACATCGATCAGCACATAAGACAAGCCGAAAGTCAGCAGCAGCGGGTAGTCGATGCCGCGGCCGTACAAGGGGCGAACCAGAAAACGTTCGGCCAGCAGGCCGATCACGCCGGTGATCAGCGGCGCGACGACCAGGCTGAGCCAGAAGTTGCCGGTCAGCCCCAGAAAGTAGACGCCCAGAAAGGCGCCCACCATGAAAAACGCCCCGTGGGCAAAATTCACCACGGTCAGCATGCCGAAGATCAGCGACAGGCCGATGGCCAGCAAGGCGTAAACCGCCCCGAGGGCCACGCCCGTGACCATCTGCAGCAGTAGCAATGAAGGGGTGAGTTCAGACACGGGGCGCGCTCCGGGCTCAGGCCTTGTGGCCGAGTTCGGCGCAGCTGCGCAGATTGGCTTCGCCAGGCGCTTCCGTGGCCACGATGCTGAAGACATCGTTCTTGTCTTTCATGCCCTTGGACTTGGACTCGACGATGATCACCGACTGGACCGACTGGTGGTCGCACTTGCGGAAGTACTGGTCGCCCTTGTACCAGTTGTATTTCAGCTGCGCCATGGCTTCGCTGACCTTGAGCGAGTCAGTCGACTTGGCATTCAGCACGCCTTGCAAGACGCTGCGAATGCCGGCATAACCCAACGCGCCATAGTCCGATGGCACCGCGCCGCCATGGGCCCTGCGGAACTTGTCGTTGAAGGCCTTGGCCGCCGGCACGCTGTCTTCCATGCCCCAGTAGTACGAGGTACCGCCCACCACGCCTTCAAAGGCGTCGGCGCCGCCGGCCTGACGCGCCGTGAACAGCAGCACCGGCGCGATGATGCGGGTCTTTTCCTTCAGGCCGAAATCGGTCGCCTGTTTGACCGAGTTGACCAGATCGCGGCCGAAGTTGCACATGACCAGCACGTCGGGCTTGAGGGCCTGGATGCGCGGCAGGAAAGACGAGTAGTCGGACGCGCCGATGGGGTGACGGATGTCGGCCAGCGTGGTGGCGCCCAGGGCCTTGCCGGCGCGCTCGAAGCCGCGCACCATTTCGTGGCCGTAGGCGTAGTCGGCCGTCAGGTACACCACGCGCTTGCCGTACTTGGGAAAGGCGTAGCGCGCCACGGCACCGGCCGTCATGTGCGGGTTCAGCGCTTCGTGAAAGGTGTAAGGGCTCCAGTCCTTGGCTTCGTTGATGGCGTCCGACTGGCTGATCGAGTTGAAGATCACCTTGCGCTCACGGGTGACCGCATTGATCGACAACTGGGTGGCCGCCGACAGCGAGCCGACGATGAAGTCGACCTTGTCTTTTTCGATCAGTTCGAGCGTGCGGGTAGCGGCTTCACCGGGGTTGAGCTTGTCGTCGCGCACCAGCAGTTCGGCCTTGCGGCCGTTAAAGCCGCCCGCGTCATTGAACTCCTTGATGGCGATTTCGGCCGCGCGCACCTGGTCTTGCGCTTCGGCAGAAAACGCGCCGGTCAAGGGCACCGGAAAGCCGATCTTGATGGGCCCGGTCTGCGCGCTGGCGATGTTGAACAGAAAAGGCGTGGTGCCAAGGGCCGCGCCGGCCGCGCCAAGTTGCAAGAGTTGCCGCCGGTTGGCGACAGTGAGGTTATGGGGATCCTGAGGGTTCATGAAAGTCTCCTGGTGGTTTTATCAAGGAATCAAGGAGCGGTCTGTGCGACCGCGGCGAAGGAAGAGCGATGCGCTGCCGCTCCCGGAAAAGAACTCTGGTGACCGTAGCGTTCGAGGTCAATGGCGGTTTCGGCGACGAATTCAGCCGCACTCTGGCCTTCGCCCGGCGCGACCAGCGCGGCACCCGCCGGGTCGGTCTGCGCCTGCATGTAGCGACCGAGCCAGCGCGCCCGCGCCACGGCGGCCTGGCCTTCGGGCAGCCGGCGCTGCTCATAGGCCCGCAAGGCTTGCGGCGTGGCGCCGTGCAGGGCCACGGCGTCGGCCAGTGCCACGGCGTCCTGCGCGGCTTTGGTCACGCCCATGCCGATATGCGGACGGGCCACAAAGGAGGCGTCGCCCATCAGGGCCACGCGGCCAAAAGCCAGCTGCGCGCAAGCCAGGTCGTAGATCGGCTGCAAAAAGGGTTGCGCGGTTTTCTCGATCATTTCGGCAAACTGCGGCGCCAGCAGCGCGCGCGCCGCCTGGCGCATGTCGGCCACCTGGCGCCAGTCCACCTTGTTGGGCGAAATGCCGCCCTGGTAGCTGACACCGTCGGCATCGGTCAGCAAGCGCGCCAGCGCCTGGCCGGTGGCAGGGCGGTACCAGACAAAGTTGTAGGCCCGGTGGCCCCGGCGCGTGTCATTGCCGGGGCCGGCGACCGGGTAGCCAATGAGCTGCTCGCCGGCGGGCAGGCCAAAGCCAAAGGTCTCGAAGACGGTGCTGAGGGTGCGCTCGGACAGCACGGCTTCATCACAAACGCCGCGCCAGGCCACATAGCCGGCGTATTGCGGCTGCACTTGCGGCGCCAGTTGCTGACGCAGCACCGAGCGAATGCCGTCGCTGGCAATCACCAGCTCGCCGGTCCAGCTTTGGGGGCCGTCCGCGGTCTCGCCGTGAACCTGCGCGCTGTCCGCGTCTTGCGTCACGCTCTGGACCGACACGCCCTGCACATAGCGCTCGGGCGGCAAGATCTGATGCAGCGCTTCATACAGCCGGCTCCACGAGGTCAGCACCTGCGGCATGGCAATGGAAACAATCGTCTGGCCGGCCGGGTCGAGCGCAACGCGGCGCTGCACTTGCACCCCCAGCGAATCAGTGACCTCCAGGCCGGCGCGGCGCAAGCCTGCAAACAAGGCGTCATGCGTGACGATGCCCGCGCCCCGACCGTCCATGGAACCGCGGACTTTTTCGAGCACCCGCACATCGTGTCCCTGGCGGTGCAAGATGTTGGCCGCGAGCAGCCCGCCCAGGGAGCCGCCAATGACGAGAATCCGCGCCATTCAGACGGCAGCGTCCACGGCCTGCTTTTCGGCGGCCGGGTAATTGAGCTCGATGACCACGCCGTTCGGGTCGTCAAGGAAGAGCTGGTGCAAGCCGATCGACGGCACGGTGCGCTCGCGCGGCGTCACGCCCTGGGCTTTGAGGTGCGCCAGCATGTCGGCCAGGCCGTCAGCAAAAAAAGCAATGTGATCGACCGCGCCGCTGCCGCTCAGGGACGACACATCGCGCTCGCCGAGGTAGCTCTTCAGACCGACCGGATCATTCGGGTCCATGCCGATCACATGCACCACGGCGTTGGCAGCCTGGCCATGGTCACCACGGTATAGCCAGAGGCCCGGGAAGGGAAAGGCTGGCCGCGGGCCGACCGTCAGGCCGAGCACGTCGACATAAAAGTAACGCGTGCTTTCCACGTCCAGCGTGCGCACCGAAAAGTGATTGAGCGTCAAGGTCATGCCTGGAGTTCCTTCAAGTTCAAAGTTGGCGGCGCGCCCCGGGCTAGAGCGACAAGCTCGCCTGCAAATAGCCGCGCACCTGGTTGCGAATCATCTCGGGGTCATAGCGCTGGCTCGACTCGCTGTGCACCGCCTGGCTGTAAACCCAGAGCCGCAGACCCATGTAAAAAATGCTGCCGTGCAAACCCATGAGCAATTCACGCTCGGCCAGGCTCGGCTGCGAGCGGCCCTTGAATTGCCTGAAACGCCGGGTCTCGCGCAAGAGGCGCGGGAACAGGCGCTCGCGCAGCAGCTCGAAAAATCGGTTGGTGATGGTCTGGTCGGTCAGGCCTGAAAAAATCAGGATGCGGACAAAGTCGCGCGAGAGCACGGTGGCCGCGTAGTCAACATAAAAGCGCGTGAACTTGTCCTCGCTGCCGAGCGCCGGGTCGTCCAGCCACTGCTCCCATTCGCTCTTCCAGCAGCCCTCGAAAACCTCGAGGTAAACCCGGTCGATGAGCGCCTGCTTGTCGGGAAAGTAGTGGTAGAGCAGCGTGTGGGTGACGCCCATGCTTTTGGCCAGGTCGCGCAGCTGGGCGTCAAAGCCGTGGCGCGCAAAGAACTCGATGGCGCCGTCCACGATCTGCCGCTCACGGTCTTGCACCGCCATGCGCTTGCGCCGTGCGGGCGCCAGCGCATCGCTGCCTTGCGGGTTTGCCCTAGGCAAAGCCCTATTTACCGATGCGTCATCCATGGCTAGCATTGTTGAACGCTTGGTAAATAACATCATCGGTGCAAACCCTCGGTCATTTGAGCGGCCTGGTTCGGGCCGGTGACGAGGGCATTGGCCGGTGTTTAAAAAGCGTTCAAACGACAGCTGTCCCAACAAGGATCACCATGGAATTGACCGGAGAAGTCCGCGTAGCGGCCCCGCGCGAAAGCGTCTGGCACGCCCTCAATGACGAGCGCTCGCTGATGCAATGCATCCCCGGCTGCGAGGCCGTAGAGATCAGCTCGCCGACCGAGCGCCACGTGCGCCTGCTCGTCAAGGCCGGGCCCGTGCGGGCACGCTTTGTCGGCAAGATCACCCTCAGCGATGTGGTGGCCGGCAGCGCCTGCGTGATGAACTTCGAAGGCTCGGGCGGCACGGCCGGCATGGCCACCGGCCGGTCGTCGGTGCAGCTGATCGATGACGCAGGCGGCACGCTGGTGCGCTACACCGCCACCGCCGCGGTGGGCGGCAAGCTCGGCCAGATCGGCGCGCGCATGCTCGACGCGGCCTCCAAGCAAATGGCCGATCAGTTCTTCTCGCGCCTGGGCCAACTGCTGGCGCCCGGGGCCGCTCCGGCGCCGCAGGGCACGGGGGCGTCGTCAGCGCCGGCGGTCCCGGATTCGCCTGATGTGGCCGGCGCCCCGGCGCCGCGCACCAGCTCGGTCAGCCACGCGCTGCCGGCGACGGCCACAGCGCCCGCAGCAAGCGAAGGCACGCGCATCCTGTGGTTCGCGATGGGCAGCCTGGCGACGGCTTTCGGTTTTGTGCTGGCACGCCTGCTGAGCTAAGGACTGGCCATGAAATCTCCGGAATTTGAGTACATCAAGGTGACTTCGGTCGCGCAGGCGCTGGCGCTGCTGGCCAGCCATGGCGACGAAGCGCGCCTGCTGGCCGGCGGCCAGAGTCTGTTGCCGGCGCTCAACATGCGCTTGTCCGAGCCTTCGCTGCTGATCGACATTGGCGGCATCGAAGCGTTGCGCGGCATCCAGCTCATGCCGGGCGCCTTGCGCATAGGCGCGCTGAGCACGCACACCGACATCGAAAACTCCGCGCTGGTCGCCGTGCATGCGCCGCTGCTCAAGCTGGCCGTCGGGCATATTGCGCACCGGGCTATCCGCAACGCCGGCACCTGGGGCGGCTCCATCGCCAACGCCGACCCGGCTGCCGAATGGCCTTGCTGCCTGCTGGCGCTGGACGGCACCGTGATCGCGCAAGGCCCGAAGGGCGAACGGCGCCTGGCCGCCGCCGAGTTTTTCACCGGCCTGTATGAAACCGCGCTGGCGGACGATGAAATCTTGCTGGCCTGCGAGCTGCCACTGGCCCAGCGCGACGACTGGTTCGGCTTTCAGGAGTTGGCGCGCCGCCACGGCGACTACGCGATTGCCGGGCTGGCCATGAGCTTGCGTTTCGCCGGACCGGTGGTGCAATCGGCACGCCTGAGCTGGCTGGGCCTGAACAGCACGCCGCTGCGCAGCCGCAAGACCGAGGCCTTGCTCGCCGGCAAGCCGCTGGACGCCATGACCCTGGAGCTGGTGGCGGCATCACTGCGCGAAGAGCTGGACCCCATCGCCGACCTGACCAACACCGGCGCCACCAAGAAACACCTGGCCACCGTGCTGGCCCGCCGGCTGCTGACGCAGGCCCATGCCACACGCCAGGGCGTGGCAGCCTGAGCACCACGACCCGACGACCTGCCGCCCCAACGACCACCGTCCAGACGAACCGACCACCTGACAAGGCCACCAAGCCACAAGGCAACACACCATGACAGCGCTGCACACCATTCACCTTCATGTCAACGGACAGGCCCAGCGCTGCGCCGTCGAACCCCGCCTGCATCTGGTGGACATGCTGCGCGACGAACTCGGGCTCAAGGGCTCGCATCTGGGCTGCGAGCACGGCGTCTGCGGCGCCTGCACGGTCGAAGTCGACGGCCGCGCCGTGCGTGGCTGCCTGACGCTGGCGGTGCAAGCCGACGGCCGCCAGGTGCGCACCGTCGAAGGGCTGGCGGACTTGCCGGACGCCCGCGCCTTGCAGCAAGCCTTCATCCGGCACAACGCGCTGCAATGCGGCTTTTGCACGCCGGGCATGCTGATGGCCGCCCGCGAGCTGGTGCAGCACAAACCCGACGCCACGCGCGAGGATGTGCGCGAGTGGATGAGCGGCAACTACTGCCGCTGCACCGGCTACCACGCCATTGTTGACGCCGTTTGCGACGTGCTGGCGCAGCGCCACCTGGAGACCGCAGCATGAGCATCACCATCGACAAGTCGCCCGCCAAGCTGCACCAGCTCACGCCCGACCCGCGCTACATCGGCCACAGCCCCGAGCGTCCCGGCTCCAAACGACTGGTGCAGGGCCAGGGCTGCTACGTGGACGACATGGTGCTGCCGCGCATGGCCCATGTGGTTTTCTGGCGCAGCCCGGTGGCGCATTGCCGCATCACCGGGATCAAGGCCGAATTTGCCCGGCGCATGCCCGGCGTGCTGCTGGTGGCCGACGGCCCCGCGATCGCCAAAATCTGCAAGCCCTGGGTCGCCACGCTCGGCCACCTGGCGGGCATGAAGTCGGCGCCGCAATACCCGCTGGCCATGGAGCGGGCTTGCTGGCAAGGCGAGCCGGTGGTCGCCATCGTCGCCGAAACCCGGGCGCAGGCCGAAGACGCCCTGCCCTACCTTGAAGTGAGCTGGGAGCCGCTGCCCGCGGCAGTCGACATGCAGACCGCGCTGGACCCTGGCACGCCCGTGATTCACCCGGAGCTGGGCGACAACCTGTGCTTCACGCGCAGCCTGGACACGGGCGGCGTTGACGAAGCCTTTGCGCGCGCCGACCATGTGCTGGACACCACCTTCGAATTTGGCCGTCACACCGGCGTGACGCTCGAGCCGCGCTGCCAGATCGCCGACTGGAGCAGCGCCGATCAGCGCCTGACCGTTTACCACTCGCAGCAGGCGCCGCACATGATGCAGGACCTGTACGCGCGCCAGTTCAGCATCCCCGAAGCCGCCGTGCGGGTGATCTGCAAGGACGTGGGCGGCTCCTTCGGCATCAAGGTTCACGCCTACCCGGATGACTTTGCCACGGTGGCGCTGTCCATGCTGCTGGGGCGCCCGGTCAAGTTCGTGGCCGACCGGCTCGAATCCTTCACCAGCGACATTCACGCGCGCCATCATCTGGTCAAGGCCCGCATTGCAGTTCGCAATAGCGGCGAGATCCTGGCCTTCGAAATGGACGACCTGACCGGCATCGGCCCGTTCTCGATGTTTCCACGCACCAGCGCCATTGAAGGCAATCAGGTGGTCAACCTGGTCGGCGGGCCTTACAAGCACCAGCACTACCGCGCCAAGCTCAATGTGGTGTTTCAAAACAAGACGCCGACCTGCCAGTACCGCGGCGTCGGCCACCCGATCGCCTGCGCCATCACTGAAGGGCTGGTCGACCTGGCGGCACGCGCCATTGACATGGACCCGCTGGAGATCAGAAAGCGCAACGTCATCCCCGACGACGCCTACCCCTGCGCCGGCATCAGCGGGATCAAGTTGGAAGGCTTGTCGCACGAGGCTTGTCTGGCACGGCTCGAGGAACTGATGGACTACCAGGCCTTGCGCGCCGAGCAGGCCGCGCTGCGCGAGAAAGGCATTTACCGCGGCATCGGCATCGCCACCCTGATCGAGCTGACCAACCCCAGCGCGGCCTTCTACGGCGTGGGTGGCGCGCGCATTGCCTCGCAAGACGGTGCCACCGCGCGCTTCGATCCGAACGGCGGCGTGACCGTGATGGTCAGCGTGGGCGAGCAAGGCCAGGGCACCGATGCGATCTACACCCAGATTGCCGCCGATGCGGTGGGCGTTGACATGGCGCAGGTGCGCGTGGTCACCGGCGACACCCAGGTCACGCCTTACGGCGGCGGCACCTGGGCCTCACGCGGTGCCGGCATTGGCGGCGAAGCCGTGCTGCTGGCCGGTCAGGCGCTGCGCGCCAACATCCTCAAGGTGGCGGCGGTGATCCTCAAGCGCGATGCGGCCGGGCTCGAAATCCACCGCGGCGAGGTGATTGACGCGGCCACCCGCGAGACGCTGGCGCCCTTGTCCGAAATCGGCCGCGTCGCCTACTTTCGCTCCGACACCCTGCCCAACGATTTCACGCCCGAGTTGCAAGTCACGCGCCACTATGCGCAGCGCGACTACCCCTTCATCTTCACCAACGGCGTGCAGGCTTCTTATGTCGAGGTCGATCCGGACACCGGCTTCGTCAAGCTGCTCAAGCACTGGGCGGTGGAAGACTGCGGCCGGGTCATCAACCCGCGCCTGGTCGACGAGCAAATCCGCGGCGCCGTCGTCCAGGGCATAGGCGGCGCCATGCTCGAAGAATGCCTTTATGACGCGCAAGGCCTGATGCTCAACGCCAACATGGCCGACTACCTGGTGCCCATGTGCGCAGAGATGCCCGACATCGAGGTCGCGCACATCGAAACGCCCACCCGCAGCAGCCAGCTCGGCGCCAAGGGCGCGGGCGAAGCCGGCACTGCGGGTGCACCAGCGGCGGTGATGAACGCCATCAATGACGCGCTGGCGCCGCTGAAAGCGCAAGTCATGTCCCAGCCCTTCACGCCCGAGAAATTGCTGCGGGCCTTGGGGAAAGTCTGAAACGATAAATCCGGGCTGAAGCGCAGATTCCGCGGGTCAAGGCAAAGGTAAAGGCAAAGCCCGAGGCTTGAACGGGCTTACAGGCTTGCCGGCTTGCCCGCCGACCTCTGCGCAAACACGCCAGCGCAGGCCAGCGCAGGCCAGATCAGTCGACCTTGGCGCCGCTGAGTTCGACAGCGCGCTTCCACTTTTGCAAGTCTTGGCGCAAGTAGTCCGGAAAGGCCTGGTGGCCCAGGCCGACGATCTCGGTGCCGTCCGACTGGACCTTGTCGCGAAAGGCCGGCTCGGCCAGCGCCTTTTGAAGTTCCTGGTCGATCCGGCGCGCCATCTCGGGCGGGAACCTGGCGGGCGCCAGGATGCCGAACCAGGACACCACATCGAAACCCGGCACGCTCTGGCTCACGGTCGGCACATCAGGCAAGGCCGCGTTGCGCTTGGGCCCGGTCACGCCCAGGGCGCGGATTTTTCCGCCCTTGACCAGCGGCACCGCGGTCGACAAGGTCGGAAAGCCAAAAAGCGCTGAGCCGCCGATCACCGCGGTGATGATCTCGGGCGCGCCACGGTAAGGCACATGCACGACGTCAACGCCGGCCATCGACTTGAACAGCTCGGCGCACAGGTGCGCGCCGCTGCCATTGCCGCCGGAGGCGTAGTTGTACTTGCCCGGCTCGGCCTTGAGCGCACGCACCAGGTCAGACACGGTCTTGTACGGCGAGTCGGCCTGAACAATCAGGGCGTGCGGCATGGCGTAGGTGAGGTGGACCGGGGTGAAGTCGTTGACCGGGTCGTAAGGAACTTTTTTGTACAGGTAGGGATTGATCGACACACTGCTGGTGCCCAGGCCCAGCGTGTAGCCATCGCCGGCTGACTTGGCCAGCGCATCCAGGCCGATATTGCCCCCGGCCCCTGGCTTGTTGTCAATCACCACCGGCTGGCCCAGCGCGGTGCTCAGACGCTCGCTGAGTCCGCGCGCCAGCACATCGGGCGCGCTGCCCGGAATGAAGGGCACGATCAGCTTGATCGGGCGCGCCGGCCAGGCTTGAGCCCAGGCCGCGGGATAGGCGCCGAGGCCGCTCAAAGTGGCACCGGCGGCGAGGAAGTGACGTCTGCGCATGATGGTTTCCTTTCAAGTCGAAAGTCAAAGAGATCAAAAAATCAAAGTGATCAACGTGGCCCGGGACATCAGAACTCCGGGTCAGTTGAAGGCCGCCTCGGTGCCGGGCGCCGGGGTGAAGCCCAGGTCGCCGCGGGCCAGCGCTGCCTCGCGACCGCCATGGCCCGCCAGCAAGTCCTGCTGGCGCTGCTTGGCGCGGCGGTCCACTTCGTCCGGGTCCAGCAGCGCGCGCAAGGCGCGCTCACAGGCCGACAAAGCGTCCTGGTGCGCTGCGCTGGCGGCCAGGTCATGCAGTTCCTCGGGGTCTGCCTCCAGGTCGAACAACTGCGCCGGATGATCGGCGTAATGGCAGTATTTCCAGCGGCCGTGCCGCAGCATGGTCGCGCCGCCGGTGCAGCCGATGGCGTGGTATTCCGACAAGACCGGCCGGCGCGCCGGCGCGCCCAGCGCCAGCTCGACGAGGGATTGCCCGCTGGCCAGCGGGAGCGCAGGCGCCCCAGCCGCCTGCAAGATGGTGACCGCGCAGTCGACATGGCTGACAGGCTCGGCGAGCACCTGCCCGGCTGGAACGCCCGGACCGGCCAGGATCATGGGCACGCCCGCAGATTCCTCGTACATGGTCGACTTTCCCCAAAGCCCACGCGCGCCCAGGTTGTCGCCGTGGTCGCTGGTGTAGATCACCAGGGTGTCTTTGGCCAGGCCCGTCTGCTCCAGCGCCGCGAGCACCTGACCCATCTGCTCGTCCATGAAGGACACCAGCCCGCAGTAGCCGGCGATGGCGCGGCGGACATCCTCGGGCCCGTGAAAATGCGTGTCGTAATCCACCACCCGCGCATATTCATCGGTGAAGGGATGATGCGGCCGCAGCGCCGGGTCATAGCGCTTGGGCATTGGCAGGTCCATGGCCGCGTAGTGCTCGTACCAGCGGGTCGGCGCCGTCAGCGGGAAATGCGGCGCCACCATGGAGACAAACAGCACCCAGGGCTTGTCGTCGGCTTGCCGGGCCTGCGCCTGCAGCCAGTCGCTGGCCGCATCGCCAATCTTGCGGTCGTAGCGGGTGTAAGTGGACTCGCCAGGACCGGCCAGCTTGGCCATCTTGTCGCCGCCCTTGCGTACCGGAATATTCTCGCGGACCAGGCCCTTGATGTCGCCCACCCCGTCGATCACATGCATCGGCAGGATTTCTTCAGACAAGCCATGGTCATCGCCCGGCCGCCCCCGGAAATGCAACTTCCCGATGGACACCGCCTGATGGCCCGCCTGCCGAAGCACATGGTGCCAGCTTGGCACGCTGCCGTCATAGGCGTCACCGTTGTCCCAGAAACCGACCTCATGAACATAGCGGCCCGTGGCAAAAGCCGCGCGGGCCGGCACGCAGATGGGGCTGCAGGTGTATGCCTGAGAAAACCGGGTGCCCCGGGCGGCCAGCCCGTCCAGGTGCGGGGTCTGAATGAAAGGATGGCCGGCGCAGGCCAGAAACTTGGGGTTGTGCTCGTCGGACATCAAGACGAGAACATTGAGCGGTTTGGTCAAGGCACACCTGGTAAAAAACGTCGATGAAACATTCTTCACGCTGATGTTGAGCGCGGCAATACAGGTTAACGAGCGGTAACGCCTTTGCGCGTCAAGCCAAAAAGAAGTACGCGGCTGCCGAGGGTTCCCGATTTGCTGCTGCGCCAGGCGACAAATGCGCACCGCTCACGCCGGATGGTTTCGAACAGGCATCTGGTATTTTCGGATTTCAAAGCCTTCAATCCCTGGCGTGATCCTGCGCCTTCCAGCGATAGCCGGAGCCGGTCCCGTGGGCCTTTGAAAATCCTGAGCCTGAGTTGCACAGTACGCCAGCAAAGACAGATTTCGGATAAACCGGATGCTCGTACCATCGACCAAGCGAGAATCACCGGGTAGGAAACATGCGCGGCATTTTCCGGTAAGCACGTGAATACCGGTTCTCAGTGAGCCGGGGCCGTGGCTGGCAAGCGATCTTGGTACATAGAGGAATCTGACCTTATCAGACACCGCAACAGCAAACCTTCGTCATCAACTTCCCCGCGTCGTGACTGGCTTTCATGAGCGCGTCGCGAAAACGGACGAACCAGCGAAATCAAGGCGCTGGCACATCGTAAAGTGATATCACCATGCCGAATTCTCGTGGACTGATGAATGCAAGCCTGCTCCTGACGCTTTTCGTCTGGGGCGGGATCGCTTGGGCCGCCCCCAAGGAGCAACTCTACGGAAAGAACGAAGGCTACCCCTCCAGTCCGACGATGCGTGGTCAATACACGGAGGCTAACCGCGTAGGCGGTTTCTCGGGCAAGAAAGTGCTGGACACAGAAGGCGTAAGCCGTGTCGTGAACAGCCCCTCGGGCGACGCCGTGAATCTGGAAACTAGAAATGTTGACTGGGGTTTTATAAGAAACCCTGCAGCACTTTTAAAGAATAATTCGATCATGGCCCTGCTGCTGATAAGGGACGGGAAAATAGTCTTTGAGGATTATCAGTATGAAACCTCGAGAAAGTCTCACTTCAACTCGGAGTCAATTACCAAGACCCTGACCGCCCTGGCGATCGGTCGATTGGTTCAGGATGGGCGCGTGGACATGGAGGCAAGCGTTGATACCTATATCGACGAGTTCAAGGGAAAGTGGTTTGGCAGAAACACCATCAAAACCTTGCTGAAAATGCAATGCGGAATCAGCGGAGTAGGCGCCGGATCTACAGGTGGCCCCTATGCCAGTTTGAAGTTTGGCAACACCATGTCCTATGGCCCATCCGTCAACCTGTACGACCATTTTGCGAACGCGATTTCCCAACAAGCTGCGCCCGGGGGGCGTTGGGAGTACGACCCCAGATGCAGCGATACCTTGAGCATGGTGGTCAGCAGGGTTAGCGGCAAGAACCTGGGCGACTACTTTCAGGAGAAGTTTTTCTCGATTTTGAAAAATGAATATCCGGCCTACTGGACCAAGGCAGAAAAGACCGATATCGTGTCAGGGGCCAATCAGTTCTGGGCAAGCTCCGCCGACTGGGCCAAAATCGCTGTTCTTCTCGCCAACAAGGGCAGCTACAAGGGCCTAGAGGTACTGCCAGAAAAATGGATCGACAGCATGCTGGCCGACGCTGCCCGGACAAGCAACAAGAGCCGCTTCATGGCAAGTTATGGGTACCAGGTATGGGTTGACGAATCTGCGCCAGGCTCCGGTCTGGCCGTGGGATTCTTGGGTCAGCGGCTGTATTTTGATACCAGGACAAAATCTGCCATGATTATCTTTGGGCTTGATGACGAACACCATGGAAAAACAGCAGCTTTCTGGGATTGGTTCAAGGACGCCAAGCTGGATTACAAGGACTAGTCAAATTCTGCAGTTGGTATCGATGGCGCTGCGCGAGATCACCATTCAAATTCATCATTTATCTGGCAGAAGATGAGCCGCCTGAGCCCCGAAGCGGCGCCACGCGAGCACATCATTTAATTCAACATCGGCGGCGGGCATGAATTTTTTCAGGAGTTA
>CAJAOB010000304.1 GCA_903941205.1 uncultured Burkholderiales bacterium
AGTACATCGAAAACGAAGAGCCCACCGCCCGCCCCACCTACAAAGCCTGGTACCCGACGCGCGACAACCTGGGCCAGGTCATCATTCAGCTGATCGAGTCCTTCGACCTGCGCCAGCCGTTTGGCGACCTGCCGCGTGACGCAGCCGATGTGCTGGTGCAGGTTCAAAAGCGTCTGGGCGATATGAAGCTGCGTGCCAACTTCCAGATCCAAGCGCTGTCCAGCCTGTTCTTTCGCAACAAGGGTGCGTACGTGGTGGGCAAGGTGATCAACGGATTTCAGGAGATTCCGTTTGCTCTGCCCATCCTCTATGACGCGCAGGGCAAGCTGTGCATAGACGCCATGCTCTTCGGCGAGGATGATCTGCTCATCCTGTTCAGCTTTGCGCGGGCCTATTTCATGGTCGACATGGAGATCCCGTCGGCCTACGTGCAGTTTCTGCGCAGCATGATGCCGCGCAAGCCGCGTGCCGAGATCTACAACGCACTGGGCCTGGCCAAGCAGGGCAAGACCCTGTTCTACCGCGACTTTTTGCAGCATCTGCGCCACTCCACCGACCGCTTTCGCATCGCGCCAGGCATCAAGGGCATGGTCATGCTGGTGTTCGACCTGCCGTCCTTTCCCTATGTGTTCAAGGTCATCAAGGACTACTACCCGCCGCAAAAAGACACCACCCGCGAGCAGATTCAGGGCAAATACCTGCTGGTCAAGCAGCACGACCGGGTCGGGCGCATGGCCGATACGCTGGAGTACAGCAATGTGGCCTTCCCTCTCGTCCGTTTCGAGGAGGAGCTGATCGAAGAGATCCGCAAGTTCGCCCCTAGCCAGATCGAGATCAGTGACCGCGACGGTGACGGCCAGATGGAAGTCATCATCAAGCACGTCTATATCGAGCGGCGCATGATCCCGCTCAACATATATCTGCAGGAGTCGTTTGATGCCGGCGCCGACAACGCCCGCGCTCGCGAGCAGATGGAGCGTGCCGTCATCGAGTATGGCAACGCCATTAAAGACCTGGTGGCGGCCAATATCTTCCCCGGCGACATGCTCTGGAAGAACTTCGGCGTCACGCGCCACGGCAAGGTGGTGTTCTACGACTATGACGAGATTGAATACATCACGGACTGCAATTTCCGCCGCGTGCCGGCGCCTCGCAACGAGGAAGACGAAATGTCGGGTGAAGTTTGGTACCACGTGGGGCCCAAAGATGTGTTCCCCGAGACCTTTGGCCCCTTCTTGCTGGGCAACCCATCGGTGCGCCAGGTGTTCATGAAACACCATGCTGATTTGCTGGAGGCCGATTTTTGGCAGACCAACAAGGAGCGCATCATCGATGGACATGTGCACGACGTGTTCCCCTACGACCCGGCGCGGCGTTTCAGCGAGTTGAGAAAAGCCGCCTGAGCCCCAACTCAAGCTTTACCTTTTTTGTGGAGTTCATCATGTCTGATCCCATCGTCATCGTCAGCGCCGTCCGCACCCCCATGGGCAGTTTGCAGGGCGACTTTGCCAGCCTGGCCGCCCACGATCTCGGCGGCGCGGCCATTGCCGCCGCCATGCAGCGTGCCGCGATTGCGCCCGAGTTGGTCACCGAGGTCTTAATGGGCAACTGCCTGATGGCCGGCCAGGGCCAGGCGCCCGCCCGCCAGGCCGCTTTCAAGGGCGGTTTGCCGGCCAGCGCCGGTGCAGTCACGCTGTCCAAAATGTGCGGCTCAGGCATGCGCGCGGCCATGTTTGCCCACGACATGCTGCTGGCCGGCAGTCACGAGGTTTTGGTGGCCGGCGGCATGGAGAGCATGACCGGCGCGCCCTACCTGATGCTCAAAGGTCGCAGTGGCTACCGCATGGGCCACGACAAGATCTACGACCACATGATGCTCGACGGTCTGGAAGACGCCTACCAAGCCGGTCGCAGCATGGGCACGTTTGGTGAAGACTGCGCCGCCAAATACAACTTCACCCGCGAGCAGCAGGACGCCTTTGCCATGGCCTCGGTGCAGCGGGCTCAGCAGGCCATAGTCAGCGGCGCTTTTGCCACGGAGATCACGCCGGTGACGGTCAAGACCCGCGCAAGCGAGGTGGTGGTCAGCAAGGACGAAGGCCCTGGCAAGATCAAGATCGACAAGATCCCCACGCTCAAGCCGGCCTTCAAGAAGGACGGCACCATCACCGCTGCGGCCAGCTCATCCATCAACGACGGTGCCGCCGCCATGGTGATGATGCGCGCAAGCACCGCCGCCAAGCTCGGCTGCAAGCCGCGGGCACGCATCGTCAGCCACGCCACCCATGCCCAGGCGCCCGAGTGGTTCACCACCGCACCGGTCGGCGCCAGCCAAAAGGCCCTGGCCAAGGCCGGCTGGTCGGTCGGCGATGTGCAGCTGTGGGAAGTCAATGAAGCCTTCGCGGTGGTGCCCATGGCCCTGATGCACGAGCTCAAGGTCTCGCACGACATCGTCAACGTTAACGGCGGCGCCTGCGCCCTGGGCCACCCGATCGGCGCATCAGGCGCCCGCATCATGGTCACGCTGATCCATGCAATGCAAGCGCGCGGCCTCAAAAAGGGCCTGGCCACCCTGTGTATAGGCGGAGGGGAAGCCACGGCAGTGGCGCTGGAGCTGATGTGAAGCAGGCAGAGGTGGTCTTTCTCCCTCTCCCTCTGGGAGAGGGCGGGGGTGAGGGCTCGCGCAGTACCGCCGTTTCCTCGGGCGCGCCCCTCACCCC
>CAJAOB010000305.1 GCA_903941205.1 uncultured Burkholderiales bacterium
AGCTTGTGCACAAATTCGTGAATCACCACGTTGTAGCCCGTCGCTGCCGCATCGCCCGCGGCGGCCACGTCCTCCCAGCTCAGCGTGACCGGACCGCACTCCATGGCTTCGCCCGTAAGTTCTTCCGTGTAACCGTGCACCACGCCTGCTTCGTCAACCACTTCGCGGCGCGCCAGCATGGCGCCCGGATGGACCACGATACCGGTGAAGTCGCCATACCAGTGCAGCCCCAGGTGCAGCACCGGCAGGCAGGCTTGTGCCGCAATCGCCACGGCCATGGCATCGCTGATCAGCAGCCCGTGGGCGCCTGAAAACTCCTTGCTCGAGAGGAATTCGCCGGCCATCTGACGCAAGCGATCAGGGTCGCTGGCCGGGCCGGAAGTGAGAAAGGGGTGAGCTTGCAGCGTGCTTTGCCACAGCGCCTGCGGGATTGATCTTGCAGGCCGAAGCGGCTTGAAGCGCTGACGCAGCCAGTCGAACATGGGGCGGTTAAGGGCGTTAAGGGTGTTAAGGGCTTGGCCCGGGCGCCAGCGGCAGACGCTGCAGGCCGCTGGCGGTGAGGCGAAGCACTTCGGCGCGCGCCGGCTTGGCCGCGGTGTCCCAGTCGCTGAGCACCACGCGGCGCAAGCCTTCGCCCAGATCATGCTCACCGGGCCGGTGCGTGTGGCCGTGAATCAGTGTGTTGGCGCCTGCCGCGCGCAGCCAGTTTCGGGCGGCTTCGGCGTCCACATCGGCGTCCATCGGGCCGGACTTCTTGCGCGTTTCGCTTTGCGCGCGCAAGCCCTGGGCAATGGCTTTTCGCTCGGCCAGCGGCTGCGCCAGAAAAGCCTTTTGCCACGCAGCACTGCGTACTTGCTGGCGAAACTGCAGATAGTCGGTGTCGGCCAGACACAGCGCATCGCCATGAGACAGCAGCCAGCGCCGGCCGGCAAAGTGCAAAACGGTGGGGTCATCGAGCAAGGTGGCGCCACAGCGCTCCATCAGGGCTTGACCGACCAGAAAATCCCGGTTGCCATGCATGAAAAACAGGGCTTGGCGCTGGCTCGCCAGACGCATGGTCTGCGCGCATTGCGCTTCAAAACTGCGAGCGCCGGCGGTCTCTGAACTCGCCGCATCGTCGCCGACCCAGACTTCAAACAGGTCGCCCAGCATGAAAACGGCGTCAGCGGTCCCGGATTGGAGGTAAAGCTGCCAGGCTGCGAAAGTGGCGGGCTCGTCCGCGCTCAAATGCAAGTCCGAAATGAAATCGACCGTGCCCCAGGCAGCGGGAGCTTGAAGCTCGGCAATCCGGGGCACGGTCATGGGGCTGGTCGGGCGTTGGCTTTGGACGGGCTCAACGCCGGGATGCTGGGTTCAAGCCAGCGCCACTGCCTTTTCAATCACCACGTCGGTTTGTGGCACGTCGTCATGAAAGCCCTTGCGCCCGGTTTTGACGCTGGCGATCTTGTCGACGATCTCGGCACCCGAAACCACCTTGGCAAACACCGCGTAGCCCCAGCCCGAGGCGGTGGGTGCGGTGTGGTTCAGAAAGTCGTTGTCGGCCACGTTGATAAAAAACTGCGAACTTGCAGAATGCGGTGCGCTGGTGCGGGCCATGGCCACCGTGTAATGCATGTTCTTCAAGCCGTTGTTGGCTTCGTTTTCGATCTCGCGATCGGTCGGCTTTTGTTTCATGCCGACTTCAAAGCCGCCGCCTTGAACCATGAAGCCTGGAATCACGCGGTGAAAAACCGTGTTGTCGTAGTGGCCCTTGTTGACGTACGACAGGAAGTTGGCGACCGACTTGGGTGCCTTGTCCTGATCGAGTTCGAGGGTGATGACGCCGTGACCGGCAATGTGGAGTTCGACTTGGGGCTTGCTCATGGAAGTACTTATTTGATCAAAGAGGCGGATTTTATAAGAACCCTTGTCTTGGGAACATCGCTGGGGAATGGCCCGCCGGCACCGGTGGGAACAGCCTTGATCTTGTCGACCACATCCATCCCGCTAACCACCTTGCCGAAGACCGTATAGCCGAAGAGCTGAGGCGCGCTCGTCAGTTTGTCCCGGGGCGTGTTTTCATAAACCCGGCCCTGGTATTCAAAGCGCGGCACCGGGTCGCCCGGCGGGATCACGGTCGGGTTCAGAAAGTCGTTGTCTTTGACGTTGATGAAAAACTGCGCGGTGGCCGATTGCGGGTCGCTGGTGCGCGCCATGGCCAGCGTTCCGACGACATTCTTGTCACCGCCTTTGGCCAGCGCTTCGCGGCCTTCGTGTGGCACCGGCGGCCGGCTGGCCTTTTCCTTGTAATTTGCATCAAAGCCGCCGCCCTGGATCATGAAGTTCTTGATCACGCGGTGAAAAACGGTGCCGTCGTAGTGCTTGTCGTTGACGTACTGCAAGAAGTTGGCGACCGTTTTCGGCGCTTTCTCAGGGTAGACCTCGACGACGAAGTCGCCTTCGCTGGTGGCGAATTTCACGCGCGGCGCATCGCTGGCCCGGGCGAATTGCGCGCTGCTGGCGACCAGCAGGCTGGCTACCAGCAGACTGTTCAGGGCCAGTCGGCGAAGGGCGAGGCCGGCCGATGTAGCCGAGTTCTCAAAACATTTCTGGGGTTTCATAGTGCGGTTTCCATTCTTTTCGTTTCTATCCCAGCAAGACCGGGCTTGACGGCGTTCTTGTGCTCGGTCTGCTGTTTCAGGGTCGGGGTGTTGCCGGCTTCGGATTTGCCGCTGCGGGCGAAGCCTTCGGGGCTGCCTCCAACAGCGAGCGAATCATGGCAAGTTTGGGCGCTATGCCGGTCTTGCTCGCATCAAGTTGCAAGGCTTTGTTGTACGACTGGTTGGCCAATTGCATGTAGACGTCGCCCAGATTTTCATGGGCTGTGGCGTAGGCGGGGTTGTTGCGAATCGCCATTTCAAGCGAAGCCCGTGCCTTGTCAAATTGCTTCTGGGCGGCGTACAGAACGGCCAGGTTGTTGTAAGGCTCGGGCAGCTCGGGGTAGTCTTCGATGAGTTGCTGGAAGATTGTCATGGCATCAGCCGAGCGGCCCATTGCAGCGAGGACCACGCCTTTGATAAAGCGCATGTGCGGGTCGCGCGCCTTGCTGGTCAGGTATTGGTCGGCTTTGGCCAGGGCTTCGCTGAATTGCCCTGCGCTGGCCAGTTTCGACACGTCGGCGTAGTCGTCGGCCCGCGCGCTCAAGGGTGTGGTGAGCACGGCAAGCAAGGCGCAGACCGCCAGCAAGGTGTTGGCGCTGCGAATATTTCTCAAGAAAATGTGCATGTTGCGGCTTGGGGCGGGGAGTCTGGACTTGCGGGTAGGGCTTTGCAGTGCTGGCGAGCCTGGTGTCTTGGCCGGCCTGGGTCTGGCTGATCGAGCGTCCGGGCAAGCAGGTCCGGGTCGTCGGCGCTGCGTTTTCCGACACACCAAAGCAGGCCCCGACTTATACTGAAATTCATTGTAGCGGGCGGGTATAGTCTGGCTCCTGCTGAAGTTCGCGTGGTCAAACCGGCTGATTCGTCGGGTCTGTCTTTGTTTTTTGTCCGCGGTTTGACTGATCGCCTGATGTTTCATTTTCTATCCTGTTCATGACCCTTCGCATCTACAACACGCTCTCGCGTGACGTCGAAGAATTCTTGCCTCTGGTGCCCGGCCATGTCCGCATGTACGTTTGCGGCATGACGATTTATGACTACTGTCACATCGGCCACGCCCGCATGATGATGGCTTTTGACGTGGTGCAGCGCTGGCTCAAGGCCAGCGGCTACCAGGTCAGGTACGTGCGCAACATCACCGACATTGACGACAAGATCATCAAGCGCGCCGTGGAGCGCGGCATCACCATTCGCGCGCTGACCGACGAGATGATCAAGGCCATGCACGAAGACGTGGCCAAACTGGGCATCGAGTCCCCCACGCTGGAGCCACGTGCCACCGAGTACGTGCCGCAAATGCTCAGCCTGATCGGCCGTCTGCAAGCTAAGGGCCTGGCCTACCAGTCCGGCAATGGCGACGTGAACTACGCGGTGCGCAGGTTTACGGGCTACGGCAAGCTTTCAGGCAAGTCGCTCGATGACCTGCGGGCTGGCGAGCGTGTGGCCGTGGCCGACGGCAAGGAGGATCCGCTGGACTTTGTGCTCTGGAAGTCAGCCAAGCCTACGGAGCCCGACGACGCGAAATGGGACAGCGCCTACGGCGAGGGCCGGCCCGGCTGGCACATCGAATGTTCGGCCATGAGTTGCGCCACGCTTGGAGAGACGTTTGACATCCACGGCGGCGGCGCCGACCTGCAGTTTCCCCACCATGAAAACGAGATCGCCCAGAGCGAAGGCGCTACCGGAAAACCGCTGGCTAATTTCTGGGTTCATAACGGCTTTGTGCGGGTCGACAACGAAAAGATGTCCAAGAGCCTGGGCAACTTTTTCACCATCCGTGAAGTGCTGGCGCAGTACGACGCAGAGACAGTGCGCTTTTTCATCATTCGCGCGCATTACCGCAGTGCCCTCAATTACAGCGATGCCCACCTCGACGACGCGCGTAACTCCCTGCGGCGCCTGTACACGGCCCTGAGTCTGGTGGCGCCCGCCGAGAGGGAGTTGGACTGGACGGAGCACCACGCGGCGCGGTTCAAAGCCGCCATGGACGAGGACTTTGGCACACCCGAGGCGGTCGCCGTCTTGTTTGACCTTGCCGGTGAAGTCAATCGCAGCCGCTCGCCGCAGCTGGCGGGCGTGCTCAAGGCGCTTGGGGCGTGCCTTGGCCTTTTGCAACAAGCGCCTGAGAAGTATTTACAGACCCGCCTTACTGCGTCGGCCCAGGCCATCGCCTCGGGAACGGCAACTGCCGTTGCTGAATATGAGCCGGAGCAAATTGACCGTCTGATTGCAGAGCGCACGCAAGCCAAGGTGGCTCGGAATTTCGCCGAAGCCGACCGGATTCGCCAGGATTTGCTCGAACACGGCATCGTGCTCAAAGATTCGCCGGCCGGCACCAACTGGGAGTCCAAAGCGTGATTCTCTGCGGCGTATCGGCCTTGTTTGCCGTTTGCTCGCCTGGGTTGCGGAGGTTGATCGCATGAAAATCGTGGGAAAAATCGGGCCGGCTTCGGTGTCTCTGGCCGAGTCTGACCCGGCAATTGCAGCGGTTCCCGATTACTGGTCTGAGGCCTGCAAGCACCTGATGAAGAAAGACCGCGTGATGAAGCGGTTGATACCGCGGTTTGGTGATGTCGCCTTGCGCTCACGTGGTGACGCTTTCGTGACTTTGGCGCGCAGCATTGTGGGTCAGCAAATTTCCGTGAAGGCCGCGCAAAGCGTTTGGCAGCGCTTTGAAGTGCTGCCCAAAGTGATGACGCCGGGCAACGTGCTCAAGCTCAAGGTAGACGACATGCGCGCGGCGGGCCTGAGCGTGCGCAAGGTCGAATACCTGGTCGATCTGGCGCTGCATTTCGACGCCGGTTCGGTGCATGTCAAAGACTGGCAGGCGATGGCCGATGAGGCCATCATCGACGAGTTGGTAGCGATCCGAGGCATTGGCCGATGGACGGCAGAAATGTTCCTGATCTTTCATCTGATGCGGCCCAACGTGTTGCCGCTGGACGATGTGGGTCTGATCAACGGCATCAGCAAGAACTATTTTTCAGGCGAGGCGGTCAGTCGCAGTGACGCGCGCGAAGTCGCTGGCGCATGGACGCCTTTTTGCACCGTCGCAACTTGGTATATTTGGCGCTCGCTCGATCCGCTGCCGGTCGAGTACTGAGCTCGCGAATCGGTGTTGCCCTGGCGATGTGGCACAACGTCCGGCTAATTGAACCCTCACATCAAAAAAAGGAGCAAGGTCATGGCTAAAAAAACCTTCCTCGATTTCGAGCAACCGATCGCAGACCTCGAAGGGAAAATCGAAGAGTTGCGTTATGTGCAAACCGAGTCAGCTGTCGATATCTCGGAGGAGATCGACCAGCTGGCCAAGAAAAGCCAGCAGCTCACCAAAGACATCTACAGCGATCTCACAGCCTGGCAAATCACCAAAATTGCCCGTCACGCCGAGCGCCCCTACACCCTGGACTACATCGGTGAGATCTTTACCGACTTTGTCGAACTCCACGGCGACCGGCATTTTGCGGACGACCTCAGCATCGTTGGCGGACTGGCGCGTTTCAACGGCAGCGCTTGCATGGTGCTGGGCCACCAGAAGGGCCGCGACACCAAGGAGCGCGGTTTGCGCAATTTCGGCATGAGCAAGCCCGAGGGTTATCGCAAGGCGCTGCGCCTGATGAAAACTGCTGAAAAGTTCAAGCTTCCCGTATTCACCTTTGTGGATACCCCGGGCGCTTACCCGGGCATCGACGCCGAAGAGCGCGGCCAGTCTGAAGCCATAGGCCGCAACATCTTCGAGATGGCGCAGCTCGAAGTGCCCATCATCACAACCATCATTGGTGAAGGTGGCTCCGGTGGCGCGCTGGCTATCTCGGTGGCCGATCAGGTCGTGATGTTGCAGTACTCGATTTACTCGGTGATCAGCCCCGAGGGCTGTGCGTCGATTTTGTGGAAGACCGCCGATAAGGCCGAAGTCGCTGCGGACGCACTGGGCATCACGGCGCACCGGCTCAAGGCCATGGGCGTGATCGACAAGATCGTCAACGAGCCGGTCGGCGGGGCGCACCGTGACCACAAGCAAATGGCCGCTTTCCTCAAGCGCGCGCTCAACGACGCCTTCCGCCAGGTCAGCGACCTCAAGGTCAAGGAACTGTTGGACCGCCGCTACGAGCGCCTGCAAAGTTATGGCCGCTTCACCGACACCAAAGCCGAAGCCCGTTAAAGCCGACAAGCCTGACAAGCCGCGCCCGCATGACGCGCAAACGCTGTCCGAAGCCGGCCCTGCGGGCACGCCGAACCCCGCGCAGCAAGCCCTTGGCCGATTTTCATTGAATGCCAACTGCCCGGCGCTGCATGCGCCGCTGGCGGTCGCCTTCAGTGGAGGCGCTGACTCGACAGCCTTGCTTCACGCAGCTTGCGCCTTGTGGCCGGGCCAGGTCAGCGCCATCCACGTACACCACGGACTGCAAGCGGCTGCAGATGACTTTCTGGCGAATTGCCGCGCTGTTTGCGCCGGGCTCAAAGCGCCTTTGCAACTCGTCAGGGTCGACGCCCGCCATCAGG
>CAJAOB010000306.1 GCA_903941205.1 uncultured Burkholderiales bacterium
AGATACTCTTCGACGAACGCCAAGCCGAATTGCGTTCTGCGATAAATCTGGTACGAGGCATTAACCTGAGGAGCGTACCAATACTCTGGAGTGTCGCAACCGAGCAGATTGAAGCAGTCACGCTTGGTCCAATGAAGATTCAAATTGCGTCGTCCGCTCTGGTTGGAGTCCCGGTTATCGAACAATGAGACATCTTGGCGACACGCTACATCGATAAGTAAGTCGAAATCAGACGAGAGGAATCTATTTCCAGCGTCTACGTAAAATACTAACTGATCTTGCTCGACCCTGCGCAGGGCATCTCGAATGATCAAGGGCTTCCACAGCCAATATCCACAACCTCTTACACTTTCGTTTATCGCATAGTTTGACCGCAAATCCTCGGGCAAGTTCTCTAGTCGGTAACTAATGAAATGCTTGAAGCCAACGGCTTGGGCTGACTCTACCAAGCAATCCTGCGCGGCCAAGTACTTTTTGCTGGCAAAGGATATGATTAGGACTTTATTTTTTGTATTCATATAACCCATGTTTTTAGTTTAGATGGTCTTACAACCGGTGGATTCAAAGGTTATATGCAACACCCTTAATTTCAATGGATGCGCGTGGAGTGTTGCGGACTATTCAGGAGCAGTTCCCTGTAAAAAGACAGCAGCGACCGCACCCCCAAACCTTTGCGCGGAGGGTTGTTGATTTCATCTGCAATCGCATCCAGTTCCTCTTGGCAGTAAACAGACAAATCCGTGCTCTTGGGTAGGTAATGCCGCACCAGTCCATTCATGCTCTCGTTTAACCCCCGCTACCAGGTGCTATGGAGGTCACAAAAGCATACCGCGATACCCGTGCGCTTGCTCAACTTTTTGCGTATCGCCATCACCCGGCCCTGTTAATATAGAAAACTAAGGAAGGTCTGCACAACAGCCACTGAAGTGACTGCTGACGCTTGACTGTTCACATGATCAAAACGCAGCCGAATTTGCCGCCGATTCCGGGCGTTTTAGGCCTTCTGCGGCCCGTTTTTGGGCCTTGGCCCGTTCTGCAGGCGCACTCATGCCTGCAAGTCCTTCAAAATTCGCTTGCGCGCCATCCACAAATTCGACAAAGCAAACAGCGTGACCAACTGCGCCGTGTTCTTGGCAAGTCCCCGGTAGCGCACCTTGACGTAGCCGAACTGACGCTTGATCACCCGAAACGGATGCTCGACCTTGGCTCGCACGCTGGCCTTGAGCTTTTCGGCCTGCTCGAGCAAGGCAGCCCAGCCCGTATCGGCCAGCGCGCGGCGCTTGCTCGGGCGCATGGCCACCTGCCATTTCACACCCGTAGCCTCAGGCCGTTTGTCGGCACCTTGGTAGCCCGCATCGGCAAACACCACCTTCTCCTTGCCGTGCAGCAAGTCATGGCCCTGAGTGACGTCGTTCACGTTGGCCGCCGTGCCGATGACGCTGTGTACCAGGCCCGAGTCGGCGTCAACGCCAATGTGCGCCTTCATCCCGAAGTGCCACTGCTTGCCCTTCTTGGCTTGGTGCATCTCGGGGTCACGTTCGCCATCTTTGTTCTTGGTCGAGCTGGGCGCGGCAATCAATGTGGCATCGACCACCGAGCCGGTCTTGAGCATCAGGCCCTTCTTGGCCAGCGTTGCGTTGATGGCGGCCATGATCTGAAGGCTCAAATCGTGCTCTTCCAACAGGTGACGAAAGCGCAGGATGGTGCTCTCGTCGGGCAGCCGGCTCAGGCCCGGGTCAAGCTGGGCGTACTGGCAGTACAGCGGCACATCGTGCAAGGCCTCTTCCATGGCCGGATCGCTCAGGCCGAACCACTGCTGCATGAAGTGAATGCGCAGCATCGTCTCTACGGCAAAAGGCGGTCGGCCTGTCTTGCCCGCCGGCGCGTGCGGCTGGATCAGCGACACCAACTCCGACCACGGCACCACCAGGTTCATCTCATCGAGGAATTCACACTTGCGCGTGCG
>CAJAOB010000307.1 GCA_903941205.1 uncultured Burkholderiales bacterium
ACATAGCGGTAGGGGTGCGCCAGCGGCCATTCCGGGAAGGTGTTGGTAGAAAAGCGCTGGTGCACGAGGCCCAGCGCCGAAACGCAGCGCACGTCCTGCAGGTCCAGGTAGTAGGTGCCGACCTGGTCGGCCAGCAGCAAGCCCTTGTAGACCACAGTGCGGCTGGACATGCTGGGCACGTAATATTCTTTGCTGTGCGTCAGTTGCAGGCTTTGAATGGCTGCGCTGGCTGTCTTGCGGATCACATAGAGCTTGCGCTCGAGCGCGTCCTGCACGATCACGTCATTGCCGCGGCCGATGAAGATCTGCCGCAAGATGGGTTCTTTCTCGCGCACGGTGGGCGACATCGGCATGTCGCGATTGACCGGCACATCGCGCCAGCCCAGCAGCACCTGGCCTTCCAGGCGCACAGCGCGCTCCAGCGCCTGCTCGCAGGCCAGGCGGGAAGCGTTTTCTTTGGGCAAAAACACCATGCCGACGCCGTACTCGCCGGGCGGCGGCAGTTCGATGCCTTGCGTCGCCATTTCTTCGCGGTACAGCGCGTCAGGCAGCTGAATCAGGATACCGGCGCCGTCGCCCATTAACTTGTCAGCACCAACAGCGCCCCGGTGGTCCAGGTTTTCCAGGATCTTCAAGCCCTGCTGCACGATGGCATGGCTTTTTTGGCCCTTGATGTGCGCCACAAAACCCACGCCGCAAGCGTCATGCTCGTTTTGGCCGGAGTACAAACCGTGTTGTTCAAAATGCTTGATTTCAGCAGCCGTGGTCATGCCAGTTCCTCTCAATGGAAAGCGGCCACCCAAACCGGCAGCCTTCCGGACAATCAAAAATATTCCGAGCAGGGAGCATAGTGCACCGCAACAATAATGCCAAACAAAATAAACGGGGTCAGATCCCGTTTTTCAGCGATCGATCGGTTCATCGATTAAATTGGGGACAGATTAGTCGCAGATCAGGATCGGGCCATTCGGTCCGGGGCTACGTAGCGTCGGCGGCCCTTGGCCTGCCCGGCTTGCCCGGCGCGATACGCCGGGCAGTAGCCTCCTGCAATCCTTGCAGGAAAGCCTCGGAGCCCAGCGCCCAGCCAGTTAGTGCGGTCCGGGTCAGCGCCTCTTGCTGCTGCCCCGGGACACCCGCCTGCACCAGCTCCCGATAGGCCGCCTCGCGCGCAAAAGGGGTGTTGCCCAAGCTCCAAAGTAGTGCATGCGGCGTCACCATTTTGTCGACCGTTTGCCCAATACAGTGCCTGTGACTCGACCAGGCGTACTGCGCCGGCTCGGCGACCATGCCGGCGCGCACCGGGTTGAGATCGATGTAGACCATGCAGGCCAGCAAGTAGCGCTCGGTTTCAATCAGGGTCGAGCGGTAGCGACCTTCCCACAGGGTGCCGCTTCGGCCATGCCGGTCATTGAAGTAGCGCACATAGCTGCGGCCCACCGCCTGCATCATTTGCGGAAGGCCTTCGTCGGTTTGCGGGGTCGCCAGCAGGTGAAAGTGGTTGTCCATCAGCACGTAAGCGTGAATGGCGACCTTAAAGCGCTGCGCCTGCTCGGCCAAAAGCCCGAGCAGGCGTTGCCGATCGGCGTCATCGCGCACGATAGGCTGACGGTTGTTGCCGCGCTGAATAAGGTGGTGCGGATAAGCAGCCAGGGTGAGTCGGGGTTGTCGGGCCATGGCTTGCAATGGTAGGCGGATTGACCGACCGCGGGCGCGGGTGAAAGCGCGAGGCGGCGCGCAGGACGGCCACCAAACAAGAAGGCCGGCCCGCATCCGCCGGCGATCTTGCGGGCGCGCCGGTTTAAAGCAGCTTGCGACCCGTCAGGCGTTCATGCTCGCGGCCTGCAAAACGGTCTGTCATGCCGGCGATGTAGTCGGCCACGGCGCGCGCGGTATCAAGCCTGCTGGCGTGCCCCGCTGGCATTTCGGCGGGTCGCGCCGAATAGGCTTGAAACAGCTCGCGCACGACGATTTGGGCCTGGGTGGTGGTCTGCATGACCTGTGGATGCCGGTAGAGCTGCGCAAACAGGAACTGCTTGAGCGCCGTTGACTGCGCATGCATGGCCGGGCTAAAGCGAAGCATCGCGCCGGCTTGGCGAGCCTGGTCCGCGCTGGCGGGTGCGGCCTCGCTCAGGGCCTGCCGGGTGGCGGCGATCACGTCATAAACCTGCGCGCTGAGCATGCGCCGGATGGTTTCGTACAAGAGCCGGCGCGCACGCTGAGGCTCGCCAAGAGCCGGGTGTTCCGCCAGCGACTCTCGCCGATAGCGCTCAAACAAATCGACCGACTGCAGCTGCGCCAGCGTGATCAGGCCCGAGCGCACGCCATCGTCAATGTCGTGCGCGTTGTAGGCAATCGCATCTGCGATATTGCACAGCTGCGCCTCCAGGCTGGGCTGAGAGCGGTCAATGAAGCGCCGCGCCACGCCACCCGGCTCCTGGGTTTCGAGCAACTCGGCGTTGCGCCGCGAGCAATGCTTGAGAATGCCCTCGCGGGTTTCAAACGTGAGATTCAAGCCGTCATAAGCCGGGTAACGCTCTTCAAGCTGGTCGACAACGCGCAGGCTTTGCAGGTTGTGCTCGAAGCCGCCGTGGGCCGCCATGCAGTCGTTCAGCGCGTCCTGGCCGGCATGGCCAAAAGGCGTGTGGCCGAGGTCATGCGCCAGCGCCACGGCCTCGACCAGGTCTTCATTCAGGCCCAGCGGCCGCGCGATCGAGCGCCCGAGCTGGGCGACTTCCAGCGAATGCGTGAGGCGGGTGCGAAAAAGATCGCCCTCGTGATTGAGAAAAACCTGCGTCTTGTAGACCAGTCGCCTGAAGGCCGTGGAATGCACGATGCGGTCGCGGTCGCGCTGAAAGTCGGTGCGCGTCGGCGCGGGCAGTTCGGGGTAACGCCGCCCGCGTGTCTGCGCCGGGTCGCAGGCGTAGACGGCCAGCGTCATGCGCTAGGCCGCTTTCTCAAACCGTCTGGCAACACGCGTCGATCACCTGACGCACCAGCACATCCGGGACGCCTTGCACGCGCGCGCTGCCGGGCCGGTCGATCACGACGAACCTGATTTCGCCAGCCTCGGC
>CAJAOB010000308.1 GCA_903941205.1 uncultured Burkholderiales bacterium
GCCCTGGATGCAGTCACCGACCGGCTGCACAAAGCAGTTGATCAGCGTGGCCTGGATGCCTGTGCCGGCTGCGCTCATGATGCGGCCTGCGCCAATCGCCCCGGCGTGCAGGTTCGCCAGAAACAGCGCTTCGTGGTGTGCCTGGGTGGCTGGCGGCTCGACCGAGGCCAGTGCGCGCGCCACACGGCGGTAAACGTCTTCGGCACTGGTTTCGCCGGCCTTGAGGTATTTTTCGCGCAGCACGTCTTCGCTGATGGGCTGGGTGGCGGTGAAGTCTTGTGGGCGGGTCATGGTGGTGGCGGCAGAGCAGGCGTGCTGGCGCTTGGCGAGAGTTTCCCCAAGCTGCACCGCCGGTTCAATCGGAACAAATAGGTCCATCGTTTCAACGCTGGCTTGGTAAGGCAGGCGACTGCGAAAAGTATGGACGAGCCTGCAAGCCCGCGAGAGCTTTCGCCTAGCTTCAAGGCTAACGAAGCGAGCAGGGCAGGACTTTGTCATGCATCAAATACACCGATGCCTTTCTCCTGTGTCGCCTGATGCCAGCCACACACCGTCGGCCTGCTCATCGATGCGCCGGGTGCGAGGGTGAAACAAGCATCCCGTAGGGACTGAGGGACTGAGGGGCTGAGCAAGCGCCAGCCGGCTCAGGTTCAGGCGCGCCGTCATCGGCGCGTGACGCTTTGTCATGCGCCGCCCCATCTGTCGCAGCGGGTTCGATTTTGGATGCGGATGCGCCAGCGGGCCGATGTGCAGAGTTTTCAGCAGGCCTTGAGGGCTGCGTCGGCCGACCTCTTCCTTAGCGTTGCATCACATCAAAGCAAGCGAATGTAGAGGCGCCCGGCTACCGCGGCGCGGCTCGGTTGCTGGCGCACTCGGCGCACAGCAGGCCGGCCAGCCGGTGCAGCGCTTGCCAGCTGTCGGCCGGCCAGTCAGGCTGCTTGAGTCCCTTGACGATGCCGTCGACCTTGTGGGCCGCTTGCAGCAGGCCGGCCAGCGTGGCTTCGCTGATCTGCGGCAGCACACGCTCGAATAGCTTTTCTTTGGCGCCCCAGACCCGGTTCTCCCGCAGTGCCATGGGCATGGGCCGGCCTGCGGCGAGGGCGTCTTTCACGCGCTTGAGGCTGCGGATGTCCTCGGCCAGCGCCCAGTGCACCAGCACCTCGGCCTCGCCTTCCGATTGCAGGCCGTCGAGCATGCGCGCCACGCGCAGGCCCTGGCCGGCCAGCACGGCTTCAGAGAGTTTGAAAACGTCGTAGCGCGCCACGTTGAGCACGGCCTTTTCGACCTGGTCAAAACTCAGCACCGCGGCCTGACGCGGATCGGCCGCCGGATACAGCAGCGCGAGCTTTTGAATTTCCTGGTGCGCCGCCAGCAAATTGCCTTCGACCCGGTCAGCAAAAAACTGCAATGTCCGCTGGCCTTCCTCGCCGGGGGCCACCTGCAAGCTGTGTTGCTGCATTCTTTGCGCCAGCCAGGCTGGCAACTGGCGACGCTCCAGCGGCTCGAGCCGGATCGACACGCCGTAACTTTCAAGCGCACCAAACCACGCGCCCTTGCTGGTCGCGCTGTCCAGCCTGGGCAGCAGCACCAGCGTCAGGGTCGAGTCGTCGCCTTGCGCGCGCTCGGCAATTTGCTGCAAGGCTACCGAGCCGTCTTTGCCGGGCTTGCCGCTCGGGATGCGTATCTCAACGATCTGCTTGTCAGCAAAAAGGCTCAGCGAGCCGCCGCTGGCCAGCACTTCGCTCCAGTCGAAATGCGCACCAGCGACCGTGTGAACCGTGCGCTCGGTGTAGCCGAGCTGGCGCGCATGGGCGCGCAGGGCGTCTGCGCATTCCTGCACCAGCAGCGCTTCGTCGCCGTGCAGGGTGTACAGGCTTTTGAGCCCGCGCTGAAGGTGTTCGTGGAGTTGCGCGCTGGCCAGTTGCATGGGCAAAGTTTAACGTTGCGTTGGCTGGCCTTGCCGCGGATCGCAGGCGGGCCTCTTGCATGCGCGTCGGTGTTCCACCCGCCATGACCCGCCCTTAAGATGCGCCTGTGGTCACTTCCTCTTCCCCGGTCCGCTTGATTGGCGCGCCCACCGATGTGGGCGCAGGCAGCCGTGGCGCGTCCATGGGCCCGGAAGCCTTGCGCGTGGCGGGCCTGCAGGCCGCCTTGCAGGCGCAAGGCTTTGAGGTGCGTGACAGCGGCAACCTCAGCGGGCCGGCCAATCCCTGGCTGCCAGCGTCAGGCGGTTACCGCCACCTGAACGAAGTGCTGGCATGGAACCTTGCCGTGCATGATGCGGTCCACGCGGCGCTTGCTGCGGGTGATCTGCCGCTGCTCATGGGTGGCGATCACTGCCTGGGCCTAGGCTCTGTCAGCGCCGTGGCACGACATTGCCGCGAGCGCGGACGCAAGCTGCGCGTTCTCTGGCTGGACGCGCATGCCGACTTCAACACTTCCGGTCTGACCCCCAGCGGCAATCTGCACGGCATGCCCGTGGCCCTGCTGTGCGGATACGGCCCGGCCGCGCTCACGCACCTGGGCGGTGCTTGCCCGGCCTTGCCGCCCTCGGCGTTTCGGCAGATCGGCATCAGGAGCGTGGATGCGGGCGAAAGGCGCTTGCTCAATGAAGCGCAGTTGCAGGTCTTTGACATGCGACACATCGACGAGGTGGGCATGCGCAGCACCATGCAGGCGGCTCTGGCGGGGCTGGATGCCGACACGCATGTGCATGTGAGCTTTGATGTGGACTTTCTCGACCCGAGCGTGGCGCCCGGCGTGGCCACCACGGTACGGGGCGGCCCGACCTACCGCGAGGCGCAGCTGTGCATGGAAATGATCGCCGACACCGGTCTGCTGGCTTCGCTGGACGTGATGGAACTCAACCCGGCGCTTGATGTGCGCAACCAGACGGCTGAAGTGGCGGTGGACCTGCTGGAAAGCCTGTTCGGCAAAAGCACCCTGATGCGGCCGGCCGGCGCCTGAGGCGCACGCGGCCGTTCAGAGCGAAGATAGCGCGGCCAGACGCCGCATGACCTGCTGGACGATATCGCTTTGCATGTCGCGGTAAAGCAGGCCTTCCTCGGCTTCCTTGGCCAGCACCGAGGACTCGGTGAAGCTGATCTCGCGTTGCTGCAGCAGTTCGGCCAGCGGGATCAGTTCCTTGCCCTTCGGGCTGCGCAGCCTGAATGAAAAGCGCACGCGCAACTGGAACTCGCGCACCTGACCGGCGGCGCTGGTGCCGGCCACGGTCTTTTCCCGCTGGTCGGCGGTGGCGTCCAGAATCACGTCGGCTTGCAGCATTTGCTGTGGATCACTGATGACGCGCAGGGCGCGGTTGGACGCCAGCGTTCGCTTGAGTTCGGCGCCCAGGCTGGAGCTTTCGGGCAGGTTGACGTAGATCGACTGGAAGGCGAAGTTCGGCACGCCGCGCAGCCTGAAGCCGCAACCCGCCGCAGCAAGCACCAAGCTGGCGGCTGACAGCGTACCCAGCCAATGACGACGTTGCATGAGGCGTGCGCTCCGATCAGACGACGATGTTGACCAGTCGGCCCGGTACGACGATGACCTTTTTGGCCGGCGCGCCCGCAGCGGCGCGAGCAAACGCCTCCGAGGCCAGCGCAGCGGCTTCGATCGTGGCTTTGTCAGCTCCGGCCGCCACCGTGATGGCGCCGCGCAGCTTGCCATTGACTTGCAGCATGAGTTCGATCTCGTCTTGCACCAGCGCGCTTTCGTCGGCCTGCGGCCAGGGCGTGTCGAGCAGGTCGCCGTGGGCTTGGGCATAACCGAGTCGTTCCCACAGCGCATGTGTGAGATGGGGCGTGGCGGGGTAAATCGCGCGCAGCAAGATGCCGAAGCCTTCCCGCACCGCCGCCTGGCTGCCGTCCGAGCCGTCGTTCTTGAAGTCTTCCAGGGCATTGAGCAGCTTCATGGCGCCAGACACCACGGTGTTGTACTGCATGCGCTGGTAGTCGTAATCGACTTGCTTGAAGACCGTGTGGATTTCCAGTCGCAGGGCTTTGGCTTCCTTGCTCAGCGCAGGCTCGGTGCCCGAGCCGCCTGACTTTGGCGCGGCCGCTTCAGTCGCTTCAGCCGCTTCGAGTTTGATGCCGAAGTTCCAGACCCTGCGCAAGAAGCGGTAA
>CAJAOB010000309.1 GCA_903941205.1 uncultured Burkholderiales bacterium
GCCGCCAATTGCTTTGAGCAGGGCGTCGAGCAGCTGCAGCCCGCCGACAACTTTCTTTACGGTGTTGTCCTTCTTGTCGCCTTCCTTGGTTTCTTCTTGCGTCTGATCGGCGGCGCGCTCCGAAGCCGTCTGCACGCTCTCTTGCGCAAGTGCGCCGGCACCACCAGTCGTGAGCGTGCTGCCCAAGCTGGTATCTGTGGTGCTTTTGTTCACAACGTCGATAAGCGGGTCGTCACCCGGCTGAACCGTCGTCGACGTCGTCGCTGGAGGCGTACCCCCAGCGGTAGCCGCGAGTGTGCCGGCACCAGCACCGCCAACAGCAAGCGCTGTGCCCAGCTTGGTGTCTGCGGTGCTTTTGTTCGCAACGTCGATAAGCGGGTCGTCACCCGGCTGAACCGTCGCTGTCGTCAGTGCGCCAGCTCCACCACCTACAAGCTCGCTGCCCAGATCGGGGTCACCGTAGCGCCTGCCGGTGACGGTCGCCTCTTCCTCCATGGTATCTGGCGCGCGACCGAGCGACTCGGTTGCGCTGACGATGTTGGCAATTCCACCGGCTGCGTTGTCGAGGCCTGTCTGCGCGTTCCTAACACCAAGCGCTTCAAGCGTGGGCTCGTCGGGCTTAACGCTGCCTTGGTTTTGAGAATTGAGCGCTGAGCTCGACAAGCCGCTGGCCGCCCCGCCAAAAACGGATGGCAGCGCCGCACCCGCCAGCTTGCCCGCTGTAGCGGTCAGCATCGGCTCAAGAGCCGCGCCCGGGAGCGCTGAGCCTCCGCCGAAGACCATGCTGTTCAAGCCGGCGTAGTCGATGTCAGGCATCGGCCCCACGCCGCCAGAGGTGCCGCCCGGCATCAAACCTTTCATCGCGCCGGCAGTGAGGCCGGAGATGGCTGCCTTCTTCAAGGCGTCTTCAACCTTTGCGCCCGTTGCCATGCTCCCAACAAACGACCCTCCCGCCGCACCGAGACCGGTGCCGAGGATGCCCGGCATGATGGCAGAGGCCCCCTTTGCGAATGCGCCGGGCGCGCCTAAAACGCCTGCGCCCATAGCGGTAAGCGCAAGCGGTATGAGGGTATCAAGCGCCCCCATGTTGTTTTCCTTGTTGGCGTACACGTCCTCAAAGGCCGTGATCGGCTCACCAGTGCGCGAGGCAGCCTGCACCTCTTTCTGCAGGCGAACGTCTACGGCCTTCCCACCCTGCGCAGAAATGGCGTTGGCCTGCTTTACCAGCTCAGCCACTTGCTCCGGCGTGGCTGCCGACCCGACCACGTTCCCACCGACAGTCAGTTGGTATTTGGTGTCAGGCAGCGCTTGAAAGTTGAGGTTTTCGTACTCTGTGTTGCCCTTAAGCGACAGGATCGGCGCAGTCTTGGCGTACTCGTAGAGCGGGTCAAACTGGCTGAGAGTGCCGGGCGCGAACATGTTCGAAAGAGCGCCCGACTGCGCGGCGTTGCCGACAGTTGCCGCGCCCTGCTGCAGCTGCCGAAGCATCTCAGGCGTCATTGTAGACGCGGGCAGCGGCTGCGATGCAGCGGACAGGCCACCCATAAAATCGTCTTCACGCTCGTACATTAGCCAGCCCCTTCCAGCATCGGGTAGACGCGCATGGCCCACTCTCGCCAGTCATCAAACTGATACGGGTCTGGCACGACGCGCTGCGTAAAGTCGGACGCGCGTACAAATCCTACCGCCCAGTCCTGCCAGTCGTCCTCGCTCGTCAGCGTGCCAAACGACC
>CAJAOB010000310.1 GCA_903941205.1 uncultured Burkholderiales bacterium
ACATGGCCCTGAAGTACGCCGACGTGTTGTCGGTGCAGGAAACCATCGAGCAACTGCGCCGCGTGCCGGCCGCGCGTGGAGCCCAGCCTTGAAGCGCGACCCCGGCCTTTACGACTACCTGCCCTACAACAACCGGCCCGTGATCCGCTGGCCGGGCGGCGCCCGGGTGGCTTTCTGGGTCGCGCCGAATGTGGAGTTCTACGAGCTCAACCCGCCGCGCAACCCGGCCCGCGCGCCATGGGCCCGGCCTTCGCCCGACGTGCTCAACTACGCTTACCGCGACTACGGCAACCGGGCCGGCTTTTGGCGCATGCTTGAAGCCATGAAGCGCTGCAACATGCGCGGCAGCGTCTCGCTCAACGTGGCCATGTGCGAGCATCACCCCGAAGTCATCAAGGCCTGCGCCGACAACGGCTGGGAGTTTTATTCGCACGGCACCTATAACACGCGCTACCTGATGGGCATGAGTGAGGCGCAGGAACGCGCCGTGATCCAGGACTCGATCGACACCATCAAGAAGCACACCGGCCAAAAGCTGGACGGCTGGCTGGCCCCGGCGCTGACCTACACGCCCAACACGCTGGATCTGGTGGCCGAGATGGGCCTGACCTACATCTGCGACCTGTTCCATGACGACCAGCCGGGCCCGGTCAAGGTCAAGCAGGGGCGGCTGACCAGCGTGCCTTATTCGCTGGAGATGAACGACACCATCGTCTACAACGTCAACCTGGTGCAGCCGCGCCGCTACGCCGACATTCTCAAGCGCCAGTTTGACCGCCTCTACGAAGAAGGCGAGACCTCTGGCACGGTGATGTGCATACCGCTGCACCCCTACCTGGTCGGCCAGCCCTACCGCATGGCGGCGTTTGAAGAAGCCCTGTCCTACATCACCAGCCATGACAAGGTCTGGCTGGCCACCGGGCGCGAGATCGCCCAGCATTTCAATGAGCACTGCTTCGACGCTTTCGCCGCAGCAGCCCAGCCCGTGGGAGAGGCACCATGAGCTTGCCAGACGACTACCTGAACTATCCGCTGCGCCGCTACGGCATGGACCATGACCGCTACGACTGGTCAATGCTGCCCGAACGCCGGCCCGTGGTCTGGCCCGGCCAGGCGCGCGTGGCCCTGTGGGTCGTGCCCGCGCTGGAATGGTTTCCGCTGAACATGGGTGGCGTGCCTTTCAAGCCACCTGGCGCCATGCAGACGGCTTACCCGGATCTGCGCCATTACACGCTGCGCGACTACGGCAACCGCGTGGGCATTTTCCGCATCATGAAGGCGCTGGAAAAGCACGGCATCCGGCCATCGGTGGCGGTCAATGCAGCGGTCGCGCTGCGCTATCCGGCGCTCATCAAGGAATGCACGCAGCGCGGCTGGGAAATCATGGCCAACGGCCTGGACATGGACCATTTGCACCATGGCGGCCTGGCAGCGGACGAAGAAAAAAAGCTGATCGACACCACGCTCGATGTTTTGCGCCAGGCCAGCGGCCAGGCGGTGCGTGGCTGGTTGTCACCGGCCAAATCGGAGTCGGCCGCCACGCTGGACTTGCTGGGCGCGGCCGGACTTGACTACGTCTGCGACTGGGTCAACGACGACATGCCTTACGCCATGCGCACCGCCAGCGGACCGATTCACGCCATGCCGCATCCGATCGACATGGACGACTACACCATCCTGGTGCAAAACCACCACACCGAGGACGACTTCCGGGACCAGTTGTGCGACCAGTTCGACGTGCTCTACAAGGAGTCGGCCAGCCAGGGCGGCCGCGTCATGGCCATTTCGCTGCATCCGTGGGTGATCGGGCAGCCCTACCGCATGCGCGCCCTGGAAGAAGCGCTGGCGCACATCATGCGGCACCAGGGCGTCTGGGCCGCCACCGGCAGCGAGATTCTGGATGCCTGGAAAGCAGCACAGGCCTGAGCGCTCAGGCCCCTGCCGCGGCAGGTGGCCTGAGTTCGGCCAGATCGTTCCACACGTCTTGCCGGCGGATCAGACCACCGGCAAATTCAAAGCGGTCGATGAAGCGGATGTTGGAAAACGCACTGCCGTCCAGCCACACGCCCTGCAAGATGCCGTCGCAATGCACCACCGTGCAATCGTCCTGCCAGCTTTCGTCGAAGCGCTCGTACACCTTGCCGACGCGCTGGTAACGCCCGCGCGCCCAGTCGAGCAGTTCCTCAAGCCGGTGCATGCGCGCATTGCCGGGGAAATTCATCACAAAATCCGGCGCCAGCATTCGCTGGGCGGCGACCAGTTCGCGAGCCTCCATCAAGCCGAGAAATTCGCGCACCAGCGCACTCGCATCAGCACATTCGGGACCGCCGGCGGTGAACACGCGGCCGTCACGCTGGTAGGTGTTGGCGTGGTTGACAAACACCGTGGTGCCTGCCGACGAGGCGGAAATCACGGAGCGCGTCGCCAGTGCCACGCGGCCGACCAGCCTTTGTTCGGCTTCGGGGCGGTAGCCCGGCAGCAAGGTGATGGAGATAACGGGCATGGGAGCATCCTTGAAATTGATAAAGGCCTGAGCCTTGGTAAAGGCTTGAGGCTTGTGAACGGCAAAAGGGCCAAAGCAGTTTGCCTGGCCGGCAAGAAGGCGCATCATGCCCACTTTTGACAAGGCCTGCTTGACAGTAGAGGCGGCGCGCGCCGTCGAGGCCCATGCGCGCGTGGCCTACAGCGCCGCACCCGACCGGCCGCCGCTGCGCTGGCCAGGCGGCGCCCGCGTGGCGCTCTGGGTGGCGCCCAATATCGAGCATTACGAATTTTTGCCCGAGAAAATCCGCATCCGAAATCCCTGGCCGCGCACGCCGCATCCGGACATTCTGGGCTACGGCCTGCGCGACTACGGCAACCGGGTCGGTGTATGGCGGCTGATGGAGGTGTTCGACCGCTTCAAGCTGCCCTGCACGGTCTCGCTGTCCATGGCGGTGCTGGACATGTACCCCGAGATCACCGAGGCCATGCTGGCGCGCAACTGGGAATTCATGTCGCATGGCCTGTACAACACGCGCTACCACTGGGGCCTGGGCGAGGACGAGGAGCGCGCAGGCATTGAGGAGTGCCAGGAGATCCATCGCCGCATCACCGGCAAGGGCTTGCCCGGCTGGTTTTCACCAGCAGCCTCCAACACCGTGCGCACGCCCGACCTGGTGGCGGAGGCGGGCATCAGCTACCTGTGTGACCTGTATCACGACGACCAGCCCACGCCAGTTCGGGTGCGCAGCGGCACGCTGACCTCGCTGCCTTATTCGATGGAAATCAACGACAGCATCGCCTGGCGGCGAGGTCAGGAAGCCGCCGCCTTTGCGCAAAAGATACGCGACGAATTTGACACGCTCTATGCCGAAGGCGCGGTCCACGGCAAAGTCATGAACATCGCCGTCCATCCTTTCATCATGGGCCAGCCGCACCGCATCGAGCACCTGGCCGCGGCGCTTGAATACATTCTGGGCCACGAAGGCGTTTGGTGCGCCACCGGCTCCGAGATCGTCGCCTGCTACCGCGCGCAGATGGCCGGGATCCAGGCCGCAAGTCCCTGACCCGTGAACCCTCCAACTGAACTCTGCCTGACCTTATGCGCCAGTCACTGCGCGTCAACTTCATTCTCAAGGAACCATGTCCACTCCCGCTGACTACATTCGCGCCTTCATGCCCGAGCGACCGCTCGATCTTGACCGCTCGGCCCTCCTGATCATCGACATGCAATACGCCACCGGCTCAAGGCAAGGCGCCCTGGGACGCAAGCTCAAAGCCGAGGGTTCCAGCGTCGGCGACTACCGTTTTCATCGCATCGAAACGCAGGTGCTGCCCAACACGCTGCGCCTGCGCGAGCGCTTTGCCGAACTCGGCCGGCCGGTCGTGCATGTGACCATCGGCGCGGCGCACGCTGGCGCGCTTGACGCGCCGGTGCACATGCGCAAGCTGTTTGTTGAATTTCAAAATTTCGTCGGCAGCCGCGAGCATGAAATCCTCGACGAACTCAAGCCCCGGGCGGGCGAGCATGTGCTGCGAAAAACCACCATTGGCGCTTTTGCATCGACCAACATCGACAGCCTGCTCAGGGCGCTGGGCTGCGAGCAGCTTTACCTGGCGGGCGTGTCGACCAATATGTGCGTAGAGACGACCGCGCGCGAAGCCGCCGACCGCGGCTACCTGGTGACGCTGGTTGAAGATGCCTGCGGCACCACGCACGAAGACCTGCACCTGGTGACCATGCGCAATTTCCAGCGCCTGTTTGGCCGGGTCTGCTCCAGCGCTGAAGCACTGGCCGAACTGGTGCCGGCCCAGGGCGGGAAAGCCGCATGAAAAAAGTCCTGATCATTGTTCCTTTTGCCATGTCCGCCGAAAACCTGGCGCTGCGCCAGGCACAGATGCAGGGCCTGGCCTTTGGCAGCGAGCTGCAATTTGAATACCGTTCGGTCAAGGCGGGACCGGTCAACTACGCCAGCCACCATGACTTCGTGCTGGCCGACGCCTCGATCTTCGAAGCCGGCTGCCGCGCCGAGGACGAGGGCTTTGCGGCCGTGTGCATAGACACCATGAGCGACTCGGGCGTGGCGGCGCTGCGTTCGGTGCTTGACATCCCGGTCTTCGGCCCGGGCAAGGTCTCGATGCTCGCGGCGCTGATGCTGGGCGAGCGCTTTTCCATCATCACCATGGCCAGCCGCTGGAAGCCGCTTTATAAAAAAGCGCTGGACGAGCTGGGCATGCATCACAAGTGCGCTTCGGTGCGCGCCATCGAGTTCAGCCCGGACAACCAGAACCTGCTGTCGGGCAAGGAAGAAGAAGTCTTTCCGCTGCTCGAGGAAGCCGCCCGCAAGGCCATCGAGATTGACGGCGCCGACGTCTTGATCCTGGGCTCGACCACCATGCACCAGGCGCACAGCTACCTGCAAAGCCGCCTGCCGGTGCCCATCATCAACCCCGGTCCGCTGAGCTACAAAATGGCCGAGACCGCGCTGGCGCTGGGCCACACGCAAAGCCGCAGCGCTTACCCACGCCCCATGCATCCGCGCCTGGACATGCTGGGCGCCATGATGGACGCCGCGCGCCAGGCGGTCGAGCAAGGCCGGGCGTGAGCAAGCTGCTCAGCGCCGCGCAGCAAGCCGCTTACGAGCAGGACGGGTTTGTATTTCCTGTGGACGTGCTGGGCGAGCAGGAAGTGCGCGACTTGCGCGGCGAGCTCGAAAACTGGGAGCGCGATCACGGCGGGCCGATCGACTTTCCGGAAAAGTCCAAGTCCTATTTGCTGTTCAACTGGGCCGACCAGCTGGTGCACCACCCGCGCATTCTGGACGCGGTCGAAGACCTGATCGGGCCCGATATTCTGGTCTACCACTCGACGCTTTTTTTGAAGGAAGCGCGCACGCCGGCCTATGTGCGCTGGCACCAGGACAGCACTTATTTTTATCTGCAGCCGCATCTCCATGTGACGGCCTGGGTCGCCTTGTCGGACGCCAGCATCGAGGCCGGCTGCATGCGCGCGCTGCCCGGCAGTCACCGCTGGGGCGCATTCGAGCACGACGACAAGCCGGAGCCCCTGAACATGATCCGCCGCGGCCAGGGCATCAGCGATCGCTTTGACCATGAGCACGGAACGTTCATGCCGGTGCGGGCCGGTCAGATGTCGCTGCACCACACCGACCTGGTCCATGCATCGGGCGCCAATGACAGCGATGACCGCCGCATCGGTTACGCCATCAGCTACATCCCCGCCCATGTCCGGCCGGTGGGCGAGATCCGGCCGTCTGCGCTGTGCGTGCGCGGACGCAGCCACGGCCATTTTGCCGAAGAGCAGCGCCTGACAAGCGCGCTGTCGCCGCAAGCCCGGCGCCATCACGAAGCGGCGCTGGCGCTTTTCAGGGCGCGCCAGGACGCCGGTTTTGCAACACCCGCCAACCCACCAACGCCAACTCAAAGCCTAGTGCAAAAACCATGAACCCAAGCCCGCCCAAGCTCTTGAATGACAGCGACCTGATCGCGCTGGCCGAGCGCTACTTTGCCGCCGTCGACCGCATGGACCTGGCGGCCACGCTGGCTTGTTTTCAAGCCGACGCGCGCTTCACCATCGCCACCTATTCAACCGTCTACGAGGGTAGAGACACCGGCTTGCGCGGCATGTTCGAGCGCCTGAACAGCCGCTATGCCAAAGTCTGGCACGGAGATTTTGACCACGTGACCGACCCGGGGCAGCAACGCATCGCCAGCCGCTTTAGGGTCGAGAACCTCACGCACGCGGGCCAGACCCTGGTGAAGAACAATTGCAACTTCTTTCGCGTCCGCGACGGGCTTTTTGCTGAAGTCTTTGTCTACATGAGCGGCGACAACTCGCTGGGCTAAAGCGCGGTCGGCCCTCCACGTCCCGACCCGCCCCGCCCCGCAACGCATCACCTCACCTCAGGCCCGGCTAGCGCGGCGCCTGACCCAGCAGCGCGGTCCACTCGGGCAGACTCACTTGCAGCGCGGCCAGACCCAGCGTCGCCTCGAGCACCGCTCGGGCATGGGCCTCGGGCCAGACGCGGCCCGTCAGGTCCATGAACTTGAGCCGCAATTCATCCCGGGTGTACGGCGAAGCATCGTCGCCGCGGTTGACGCCCGCCTCACCCACCAGCTGCTGACCGTTGGTCAGCGTGAGCACCAGCCTGGCGGGCCGTTCCAGCGGCAGCCGGCGCGACATGGCCGGGTCTTCGCGCACCTCGACTTTTTGCGCCAGCGCCAGCACCCGCGGGTCGCGCACGGCGTCCCAGGTGAAGCTCGAAAGCGCGCTGCTGCCGTTGACCAGCCGCGTCGCCACGGCAAAGGGCACGGAAAACTTGGCTGCCAGCGTGTTGCGGGGCGCCTTGTCCTGGAGTTCGGCTGCCAGGCCGTAGGTGTCGATCTCGATGCGCGCAATCTGCTCGATGGCCGGCAAGGGAGCGCGCGCGGCCAACTGGTCGATGGCATCGAGCGTGCCGTGGTTGTAACGGCAGCAGGAGTGCAGCTTGAAGTAGTTGCGCATCAGGTGCCAGTCGTCTCCCAGGCCGGTGACCAGCGCGCCGGTATCAAAGCGCTCCGAGATGATCTTGCCAAACAGCGAGCTCAGGCCGTCGCTTTCGCCGGTGAAACCGCAGTCGGCCAGTTGCAGCGCCAGCAAGCCATGGCGGTTGCTCAGGCCCGCATAAACATTTCGCACCAGGCCGCCTTCGAGCATGGTCTGCTTGGATGTCGCGGTGGTCAGCGAGGCGCTGATATTGATCACCTCGCGCATGGCCTGGCTGCCCAGCCCGGCCACCCGCGCTGCGGCGGCGGCGGCCCCGACCGTGCCCCAGGTGCCGTGCGGATGCATGGCGCCGCGCAGCGCCGAAGCCGCACCCAGCCGTGAACCGACTTCATAGCCGGTGACCAGCGCCGACAGGAACACCGCCGCCGAAGTGCCACGCTCCTCGCTCAGGGCCAGCGCGGCCGGAATGACATGCACCGCCGGATGCCCGCGGGAAAAACGGTTGCCTTCGTCCATCTCCAAAAACGTGCCCGCCGTGCCATTGACGAGCGCGGCGACATCGGCGCTGGCCCGGCGACCCAAGCCAATGAGTTGAGCGGCCGATCCCGGGCCCTGCTTGCTGGCCAGCGCACGCAGTTCGGGCTCGGCCGAACCGGCAACGATGGCGCCCAGCGTGTCCGCCAGGATCCAGCCCACCTGCTGCTGGATGTCGGCATCGAGCGCCTCGTAATCCATCTCGGCGGCGAAGCTGCTGAAGGTGTCGAGATAGCTTGTCATAGTGGCTTTCGGGTCAGGGCTGGCGGGTGAGGCATCAAGGGCCGAGGGTAGGTCTACCGCGGGCATTCCCCGCATCAGGGGCAAAGCTGTCAAACAAGGCGCCGGGTTCGGTCCAACGCACGTCCGCACGCTCGCGCAACTGGCCAAGCAGGCCTCGCAACGCAGCAACGCGGCTGGGCATGCCGCACAGCCAGGGATGCAGCGCGAGCCCAAAAACCACGGGCTGCCGGAAGGCTTGCGACTCGTCCGCAAGGCGGTCAAACGCAGCCGCCGCAAGCTGGGCGTGGGCACCAGGCTCCATATTACGCAGCCACTGGCATTGCACATCGTCCCATTCTGCTGACAGCGGAATCGACAGCAAGCGGCGCTGGCCGGGCGCAGACGGGCTCATCCAGCTCGGCTGATCGTCGTTGACCCAGTCCAGCGTGTAACTGATACCGGCTTGGGCCAGCAGGCCGGGCGTGTCGGGCGTGGTACCCCAGTCCTGGCTGACCCAGCCGCGCGGTCGCTGGCCGGTGGCTTGCGCCAGCACCTCGAGCGCGCCCTCGATATGGGAGCGCTGCTCCGCCAGACTCTGGCCCGAGTGCATCATGCGCGTGGCCGCCAGACCGTGACCCAGCCACTCGCAACCCCATTCATTGAACTGCGCCACCAGATTCGGCAGACGCTGCACCGCCATGGCATTGGCCGCAATGGCGGGTCGGATACCGGCCTGCTGCAAAGCTTGCATGACGCGAAAAACACCGGTGCGCAGACCGTACTCGCGCTGCGACCAGCTGCGGTAGTCGGGCTGAAAGCTGCCGAACTCGCCGACGAAGCGCGGGTCTCGCAGGCTGCCCTCGGGCGGCTCGAACTCCCAGTGCTCCAGAAACAACACGGCAAAAGCCGACAAGCCGGCAGGCCCACTTTGCGGCTGGGCCACTGAAAACGCACCAGCGAGGTGCGAGCGCGCAAGGAAGGGGTAGAGACTGTGGTCCATCAGCAAATTGTTCGGCCTGTGCGAGTTGGTGTTGACACGCTTGACTTCGTCCTGGGATGTCGTCATAGTCTAGGCCAATTGTTCTACAAATGGAACAATTAAATCCATGCCAGATTGTCCAATTGTCCGTATCTCCGGGCATTCACCTTGGCGCATTTTTCACACCTTGCTTCAAGTTGCTCCGGCCTTCTCCACCCATCCCTTTCACTGAGGATTCACCATGACAACCCAAGCCCCTCTGAGCCGTCGAACCCTACTCAAAGCCGGTGCTGCCAGCGCCGCCCTGGGCGCCCCTGGCATCTTGCTGGCCCAGCCAAAGCCGATCAAGATCGGCCTGGTACACCCCGTCAGCGGTGGCCTGGCTTACAGCGGCAGCCAAGGTCGCCTCGGATGCCAGATGGCCATTGACGCGATCAATGCGGCCGGCGGCATCAAGTCCATGGGCGGTGCCAAGCTCGAAGCGGCGCTGGCCGACTCGCAGTCCCGCCCGGAAATCGGCGTGGCCGAAGTCGAGCGTCTGCAGCAAGACGGCGTGTCGGCCTATGTGGGCTGCTTCGCCAGCGCGATTGCCCTGGCTGCTACACAAGCTGCCGCCAAATACAACACGCCCTTTCTGATCGACGTTGGCGTGTCCGACCTGATCGTCAGCCGCGGCCTGAAAAACGTGTTCCGCCTGGCGCCCGGTTTTGGCAAGTGCGCCGACGACGCCATCGTGGCCCTGGGTGAAGTCAACAAGGCTGCCGGCGGCGTAGCCAAGACGGCCGTGCTGGTGCACGAGGAGTCCGAGTTCGGCACCGGTACCGCCAAGCTCCTGGCCGGCAAGTTGCCCTCCATCAATGTGCAGGTCGCCGAGGTCATCAAGCACGCCAACCCCACGCGTGACTTCTCCAATGTGGCATTGCGCATCAAGAGCCTCAAGCCCGATCTGGTGATCATGAGCAACTACCAAAACGAGTACGTGCTGCTGGCGCGCACCTTGCACCAGCAAAAAGTGGACGTGGCCGCCATGTTCAGCGTGCTCGGCGGTGGCTTCAACTACAAGCTGGTCAAAGAGCAGCCTCAGGTGGCGCAGCACATGATGGACTTCAACCACTGGTTCAACCCGCGCGACCCCAAGGCCATCGATATGAAAAAGAAGGTCGAAGCCACCGGCAACCTGTTCACGTTCGAGGTGTACTGCGGCTGGAACTCGGTCATGGTGTATGCCGATGCGCTGGAGCGCGCCAAGTCGGCCGACAAGGAAAAAGCCATCGCCGCACTCGAGACCAGCAGCTGGTCCAATCACTTCATGCCTTACGGCGAGACCAAGTTCGTCAACGGTCAAAATACCGGCGGCCGCGCGGCCTTGCTGCAAGCCTCGGCCACAGACATTGAAGTGGTCTGGCCTAACCAGTTCGCATCGACCAAGGCCGTCTTCCCGCGCCCCAAGCTGAGCTGATTCAGCTTTTTCTGTCTTGACATTGAGACTTGCAAGCCCGCCCTGAAGGGCGGGCTTGGGGCTGATCTGTTTTTCAACCCAGGGGTATTGATTTGGACTTGACGATACTCGGTGCTGCCGCGATCAACGGACTTCTGATCGGGGGTATCTACACCCTCGTGGCCTCCGGGCTGACGCTGATCTACGGGGTCTTGCACATCATCAACTTCGCGCACGGCAGCATGCTGATGCTGGCCATGTTCGGCGTCTATTACCTGCTCATGAAGCTGGGTATTGACCCCTACCTGTCACTGCTGATAATGGTGCCGGTCATGTACCTGTTGGGCTTTTTGCTCTACAAGCTCTTGATTGGTCGCCTGGCGCAGGGCAAGGACGAGAACATACTGCTCATCACGCTGGGCTTGTCGATCCTGATTGAAAACCTGGCCCTGATGTTCTTCAAGGGCGATACCCGCACTATCTCCGTGGCGTACTCGGACACCATGGTCGAGTTAGGCCCCACCCTCGTGTCTTTGCCAAAGATCATCTCTTTCGGTGCGGCCATGGCGCTGTGTGCCGTTCTCGGCCTGTTCATTGCACGCACCGACACCGGCAAAGCGATTCGCGCGGTGGCCAAAGAGCGCGTGGGCGCCCGCTTGGTGGGTATCAACGTCGACCGTGTGTTTGCGATCTCTTACGGCATCGGGCTGGCCACGCTGGGCGCTGCGGCTTGTTTGCTCATGCCGATCTTTTATGTCTCACCAACCACCGGCCATGTGTTTGTGATGGTGGCTTTCACCGTGGTGGTGCTGGGTGGCATGGGCAGTTTTCTGGGCGCAGTGATAGGCGGCTTGATCGTCGGGCTGACCGAATCTTTTGGTGGCCTGTTTCTGGGCGAGAGTCTGGGGCAAATCGGTATCTCGCTGATCTTCATCCTGATCTTGCTGTTCCGCCCTTCGGGCCTGTTTGGAGCCAAGCGATGAACAACAGCGCGCGCGCCATTGCCTGGCCGCTGCACCTGAGCCTGCTGGCTATTGCAGTGGCTTTCCCCTTTGTGTTTTCTTCGCCTTTCCTGGTCAACTTCGGCGTGCTTGCCTTGTTTTACGCTTTCATCGGGCAGTCGTGGAACATTGCCGGCGGCTTTGCCGGGCAACTGTCGTTTGGGCATGTGGTGTTCTTTGGCGCCGGTGCTTACGCCTCCACCATCTTGCAGTTGCGGCTGGGCATGAACCCTTGGCTGGGCTTGCCGGTCAGCGCGGTGGCCGGCGCAGTGGTCGGCGGCATCATCGGATTTTTGTCCTTTCGTGCCGGCCTCAAAGGCTCTTACTTTGCCCTGATCACCCTGGCCTTTGCCGAAGTCTTGCGCATTCTGGTGAACTCGGTCGGCTTTACCGGTGGTGGCCTCGGGCTGCTGATACCGGCCAAGATCAGCGCCGCGAATTTCCAGTTTCCTGAACGCATTGGTTTTTACTTTCTGATTCTGGCGCTGACCGTCGGCTCGGTGGCGGTGGCAGTGTGGCTTCAGCGTTCGCGTTTTGGCGCGCAACTGGCGGCCATCCGTGAAAACGAAGACGCCGCCATGGCACTGGGCATCAATGTCTTCAGGGAAAAGGTCAAGGTGATGGTGCTGTCCGGCGCCATGTGCGGCGTGGGCGGCTGCTTTTTTGCGCAGTATTTCCTGTACATCGACCCCACCATCGTGTTTGGCGTGGACAAGTCAGTGGAGATGCTGCTGGTCAGCATGATAGGCGGCGCGGGCACTGTCTACGGGCCGCTCATAGGCGCTGTGCTGCTGGCCGGCATCGGTGATGTCACCCGCGTGATGACCAATGTGCAAGGCCTGTCGTTGGTGCTTTACGGCGGCTTGCTGGTGATCATCATCGCCTTTTTGCCCGACGGCTTGATTGATCTTTTCAAGCGCATCGGTCAACGCCTCAAGCAAGGGGGCGCATGATGCTCAAGGTCGATGGATTGACCAAGATTTTTGGTGGCCTCAAGGCCGTTGACAACGCATCTCTGGAAGTCGGGGAAGGCCGCATTGTGGCCTTGATCGGTCCGAATGGGGCGGGCAAGACCACGCTGTTCTCCTGCATTGCCGGCTTTCAGCCTCTCAATGCCGGACGCGTGGTTTTTCAGGGCGAAGACATCACCGGGCGGCCCGTGCATGAGATTGCGCGCAAAGGCATGGTGCGCACTTTCCAGATCACCCAGCCCTTTGCCAAACTCACGGTGCATGAAAACATCGCGGTGGGGGCTTATCAAAAGTTTTACGACCGCAGCCAGGCTTGGGAGCATGCGCGCCGCGTGGCCGAGCAGGTGGGCATGGGCGCGCAACTCGACCAGCCGGCGGCTGACCTCACCGTGGCCGGACGCAAGCGGCTTGAACTGGCGCGCACCCTGGCCACCAAGCCCAAGCTGCTGCTGCTCGATGAGGTCATGGCCGGACTGAACCCGTCAGAGATCATCGAGATCATCGAGATCATCCGCAAGATCCGGGCGAGCGGGGTCACGGTCTTGCTGATTGAGCATGTGATGCAGGCCGTCATGAGCCTGTCCGAGCATATCTACGTGCTGTCTTACGGCAAGATCATTGCCCATGGTGCGCCGCGCGAAGTGGTCAACAACCCGGCGGTGATTGAAGCCTACCTGGGCCGCGGTGCGGCCGGGCAAGTGACCGAGGAGGCCAGCCATGCTTGAAATCCGTTCTTTGCATGCCGGCTATGGCAAGGTCGAGATCCTGCGTGGCATTGACCTGGACGTCGGTCAGGGCGAGATCGTGGCGGTGCTGGGCAGCAATGGCGTGGGCAAGTCAACGCTCAACAACAACATCTCCGCCTTGTACCAGCCGTTCTCCGGCTCAATCCGGTTTCGCGGTCAGGAACTCGTCGGCCTGAGTTCGACCGACATCGTCAAGCTTGGCGTGATCCACGTGCCGGAAGGGCGTCGCATTTTCCCCAATCTCAATGTGATGGAAAACCTGGAACTGGGCAGTCTGGTGCGCGGCAAGGTCAATCGCCGGCAAAACCTAGAACGCGTGGTGGGCATCTTTCCGCGCCTCAAGGAGCGCTTTGCGCAACAGGCCGGTACCTTGTCTGGTGGCGAGCAGCAAATGCTGGCCATCGGCCGCGGCCTCATGTCGGAGCCGGACCTGCTGATCATGGACGAGCCCTCGCTGGGGTTGTCCCCTTTGTTGGTTGAGGAGATGTTTGCCCTGATCCAGCGCATCAACCAGGAGGGCCAGTCGATTCTGCTCATGGAGCAAAACGCAGTGCAGACGCTGGCGATTGCCACGCGTGCCTACATCATTGAAAACGGTATGGTCGCCATGCAAGGCCCGGCACAAGAGCTGGCCCGCGACCCGGACCTGCGCAAAAACTACCTGGGACTTTGATCTATGCCCTTCATGCCTGGTGACAAGCAAGAAATGGTGGGCCGGCGTGCGCTGGTCACGGGGGCAGGCTCGGGTATCGGTCTGGCGACGGCCCAGGCGCTGAGCCGCCAGGGTGCACGGGTGGCGGCCGTGGTGCAGCACGCCGGGCAAGCCGACGCAGTGCGCGCGGTCGTGCCTGATGCGGTGGTGCTGGTGCAAGACCTGCTAGACGACACCGCCTGCGCAGCCTTGCCCGCGCTGGCAGCAGGGGCGCTGGGCGGGCTGGACGCGCTGGCCTGCTGCGCCGGCATCTTCTTTAAAAAGGGCTCGGACGACACCACGCTCGACGAATGGCGGCAAACGCTGGCGCTGAACCTCGACGCCACGTTTATCTTGACGCGCGCAGCCATCGCGCAGATGCGCCGGGCGCATGAAAGCCAGGCCAGCGTGGTGGTGGTGACCAGCCAGATCGGTCTGGTGGGCCATGCGCGCGGCGCGGCTTACGCGGCCTCCAAGGCCGGGCTCAATGGCATGGTCAGGTCGCTGGCACTCGAATGGGCGCCCGAGGGTTTGCGCGTGAATGCGGTCGGCCCCGGGCCGGTGGCCACGCCCATGCTCGCCGGCGTGCTGGCCGACCCAGCGGCACTGGCGACCATGAATTCCACTATCCCGATGGGCCGCGTCGGCCAGCCGCAGGAAATCGCCGAACTGGTGAGTTTCTTGCTGTCGAGCCGCGCTTCTTTCATTACCGGCCAGGTGATCTGCGCTGACGGCGGATTCACTGCCCGCTAAAGGGCCGGCCGCCCGACAGCCCGCCATGAACAACACGCCCCTGACGGCCCTGGCCGACGTGATCCGCAGCAAGAATGCCGGGCCGACGCAGCTGACGATTGACATTTTTTACCGCAACGCAGCCGCCTTCGAGCAAGCTGCGCGCAGCCCGGCCATGTCTAGCGAAGCGGTGGCTGCGCGCTACCGCTTGCCAGCCGCTCAGGTGCGCCGCCATGACCTGCCCGGGATTCTGGCCATGAAGTTTTCGATGCCGCGCCGGGTCTGCGCGGGCAACCCCGGCGACGGCGATGTGTATGGTGCGCAGCAGCACGCGCCCTTTCTGGAGATCGTGCTGTGACGGCCACCGCCCGCCTGATGCGCAGCCACAGTCCGGCCGACGGCCCCTTCAGGGTCTTGTCGGCCTCCGGGCAACTCGGCTACGGCATTGCGCCCGAGGCGCTGGCGCGCGGCATGGCGCGGCAACCCCACGCCCTGGGCTGCGACATGGGCTCCATCGATCCCGGCCCTTACTACCTGGGTTCCGGGCAGATGGCAGCGCCCGCCGCCATGGTCAGGCGCGACCTTGAACTGGTGCTGCTGGCCGCGCTGGGCGCCGGCATCCCGCTGGTCATCGGCAGCGCGGGCACGGCCGGCGCCGGGCCCCAGCTCGACGCCACTGTCGCCATGGTGCGCGACATCGCTGGCCAGCACGGCCTGCGTTTTCGCCTGAGCACCATCCGCAGCGACGTGCCCGCCGAACTGGTGGTGGACGCGCTCCGGGCTGGCCGCCTGCGGGACGTTGGCGCCAGCGACGCAGCCACCGGCCACGGCGACGAGGACGCACTCAGCGAGGCGGCGCAGCCAGCGGGCCTGCCGCTGCCCTGGCCCACCGAAGCCGGTATCCGGGCCTGCAGCCACATCGTCGGCCAATGCGGCAGCGAGACCTTTCGCCGCGCTTTGGCGACCGAACCCGACGTGCTGATTGCCGGGCGCGCCTGCGACACCGCGATCTTTGCCGCGCTGCCCGAGCTGCTGGGTTACCCCAGCGGCCTGTGCCTGCACATGGCCAAAATCATCGAATGCACCTCCTTGTGCTGCCGCCCGGGCGGGCGCGATGCCATGCTGGCCGAGCTGAGCCTGGACGGCTTCACGCTCGAGAGCATGAACCCGGCCCTGCATGCGACGCCGGCTTCGGTGGCCGCGCACGCGCTTTATGAACAGGCCGACCCGTTTGAGTTCGAGGAACCCGAAGGCACACTGCATTTGCGCGGCGCCCGCTATGAAGCGTTGGACGAGCACCGCACCCGCGTCAGCGGCGCGCAATTCGTGGCGCGTGCCAGGCCCACGCTGAAGATCGAGGGCGCGCTGCGGCTGGGCGCGCGCGCGGTGCTGCTGGCGGGCGTTGCCGATCCGACCCTGCTGCAGCAATTGCCCGCGGCGCTGCGGGCCGTCGAGGCGCGCGTGCGCGGCCTGCTGCCCGGCGACTGGGCGGTGTATCCGCATGTTTATGGTCAAGGCGCGGTGCGGGACTTGCCGGCCGCACAGCACAACCTGCATGAAGCCGGGTTGATGATCGAGTTCATCGCGCCCGATGCCGAACTCGCCCGCACCGCCGCTGCGGTCTTCAAGCAAAACCTGCTGCACTTTGGCTACCCGGGCCGCGTCTCGACCGCCGGAAACCTGGCCTTCGCCTTCACGCCCAGCGAGCTCGACGCCCATGACGCCTACCGTTTTGCGCTCTACCACGTCATGCAGGACGCGCCCCTGGAAGCGATTTTTCACGTTGAGAGCTGCCAGATTGACGGCACTGCGGGCGGCGCTTCGACAGCGACGTAAAACACCATGTCCGACGCCCTCCCCCTGACCAAATACCACCAGATTTACCTGGTCCTGCGCGAGCAATTGCAGGAAGGCCGTTTTGCCAATGGCATGCCGGCCGAGGTCGAACTGGCCCGCCAGTTCGGCGTTGGCCGTGTCACGGTGCGCCGGGCCATGGAGCAGCTCGTCACCGAAGGCCTGATCGTGCGGGTGGCCGGCCGCGGCACCTGGCCCACGCCGGGCCAGCCCAACCGCGCCACCAGCCCGCAAGCCCCCGAAGTGCAGCGCCAGCCAACGCGGCTGACGGGTCTGATGGAAAACATCGTCAGCGCCAGCCGCCAGACCACCGTCAAGGTGCTCGACTGGCGCACCGTCGATGCCTCGGCCGCCGTGGCCGAAGCGCTGGGCTTGCCGCTGGGCAGCAAGGTGAAAAAAGCCGTGCGCTGCCGCAGCTCGCAAGAAGGCCCGCTGTCTTACATCACCACCTACATGCCCGAACAACTGGCCGGCAAGTTCGGCCGGCGCGAGCTGGCCAGCACCCCCATGCTGCAACTGCTCGAAGAGTCCGGGGTCGAACTCGGACGAGCGCAGCAGACCGTCTCGGCGCGGCAGGCCGATGCCGTGGTGGCGCGCGAACTCGGCGTGGCCATCGGCAGCGCCTTGCTCGACGTGCGGCGGCTGGTGCTGGACATTCATGGCCAGCCGGTGCAATGGCTGCACGGGCTGTACCGGCCGGACCGCTACGAATACCAGATGGAGGTCTCGCAAGTCGGCAGCCTTGACGCGCGCATTGCGGTCAAGGACTCACCGGCCAGTCAGGACTGATCGAATGAAACCAGCAAACAGGCACCCCTCATGACAACTCTCGAGCCGCCAGCCCAGACTCTGGCGCAAAAACTGATCGCCAGGGCGGCCGGGCGATCCAGCGTCGCCGTGGGCGAGATCGTCAACTGCCAGGTCGACATGGCCATGTTCCACGACTCGTCGGGCCCGCGCCGGCTCAAGCCCATGCTCGAAGAGTTGGGCGCCAGCATCTGGGACAAGTCCCGGGTGGTGCTGGTAATGGACCACTACGTGCCGGCGCAAGACGATGACTCGCGGCGCATCGTGCGCATTGCGCGCGACTGGGCCCGGGACCAGCAATTGCCCCATGTGTACGACAGCATCGGCATCTGCCATGTGGTGGTGCCGCAAAAAGGGCATATCCGGCCGGGCATGTTTTGTGTTGGCGGCGACTCGCACTCGCCGACCGGCGGCGCCTTTGGTGCCTACATGTTCGGCATCGGCGCGACCGAGATGCTGGGCGTGATGGTGACCGGCGAGATCTGGGTGCGCGTGCCGCAGACCTTTCGCATGCAATGGAACCAGCGCCTGAGCCCGGGCGTGACCGCCAAGGACATGATGCTGCACCTGATCGGTCGCTTTGGCATGAACGGCGGGCAATACCAGGCGGTCGAGTTCGCTGGCGAGGCGGTCGCCGCGCTGTCGATGCAGGAGCGCATGACGCTGTCCAACATGAGCGCCGAGATGGGCGCGCAAGTCGGGCTGATCGCGCCCGATGAAACCACCCGCGACTGGCTGGGCCGTCACGGTGCGCAAGACCTGAAATTGAACCTTGACCCCACTCAGAGCGGCTGGCGCAGCGACCCGGGCGCGCCAGCGACCGTCCATGAATTTGATGCTGCAACCCTGGCGCCGCAAGTGGCCGCACCGCACAGCCCGGCCAACACCCGCGGCGTGGGCGAGTTTGCCGGGGTGGGTGTGGATATCGCCTACATAGGCGCCTGCACCGGCGCCAAGCTCGACGACTTGCGCGCGGCCGCCAGCGTGCTGCAAGGCGCGCACGTGGCCAGCGGCGTGCGCCTGATGGTCGCGCCCGCCAGCCTGCAGGACCAGGCGCAAGCCGAGGCCGAAGGCATCATGGCCACGCTGCGCCAGGCTGGCGCCGAAGTGCTGCCCACCGCCTGCGGCGCATGCTCGGGCTACGGCGGCACGATTCCCGAAGGGGCCCGGGTGATCGCCACCACGGCACGCAATTTCAAGGGCCGCATGGGTTCGGCTTCGGCGCAGGTGTATCTGGCCTCGCCCTACACCGTGGCGGCCTCGGCGCTGCGCGGCTTTGTGACCGACCCGCGCGAGGTGATGGCATGAGCAGCCACCGGGTCTGGACCCTGGGCGCGGACATCGACACCGACGCCATGGCGCCTGGCGGCTACATGAAGCTGGGCATCGAAGGCATCGCACCGCACTGCCTCGAAGCGGTGCGACCCGAATTTGCCGCCTCGGTGCGGCCCGGCGCGGTGATTGCGGCCGGACCGAATTTCGGCATCGGCTCCTCACGCGAGCAAGCCCCTGCCGCGCTGGTTTACCTCGGCGTCAAAGCGGTGATTGCGCCGTCGTTCAGCGGGCTGTTTTTCCGCAACGCCTTCAACCTGGGCCTGCTGCTGCTGACCACGCCAGAGGCCGGCCAATTGCAGGAAGGCGAGCAGGTCGAACTCGATCTGCAAGCGCTGACCCTGACCCGGCCCAACGGCCAGCGTCTGGTCTGCGAGCCCATCCCGGCCTTCTTGCTCGACATGGTGGCCACCGGCGGTCTGATGAATCAGCTGCGCAAAAAGCAAGGACTTCGCCCATGAGCGCACACACTTCCACGGCCGCATCGGCAAGCGCTGACGCCGCCACACAAAACCCGGACAACAGCGGACCCCGCGTGGTCCGCGCCGCGCACATGCCGGCCGAAGCCCCTCACGTCCCGGTGGTGATCGTGGGCGCGGGTGCCTGCGGCCTGACAGCGGCCGTTCGCCTGCGCGACGCTGGCCTGGACTGCGTGCTGCTCGAACGCGATTCCATGGCCAGCGGCTCGACCGCGCTGTCCTCGGGCTTCATACCGGCGGCCGGCACGCGCTTGCAAAAGTCGCTGGGCATCGACGACTCCAGCGAAGCCTTTGCCCAGGACATTCAGGCCAAAGCGCATGGCGAGGCCGCGCCGGAACTGGTGCGCGCCTATTCTCAGGCGGTCGGCCCGGCCATTGACGCGCTGGAGCAGCACGGCATCGGCTTTGAAGTGCTGGACGGCTTTTTGTACCCCGGCCACCGCGTGCGCCGCATGCATGCGCTGCCCGAACGCACTGGCGCGGCGCTGATGGCGCGGCTTGAGCAAGTCGCCAGTGCCGCCGGCGCTGACGTGCTGACCGATGCCCTGGTGCGTGAGCTGTGGCTGACCGACCAAGACCGGGTCATTGGTGTGGGCTACCAGCGGCCGGACGGCCGCATGGAACATCTGGCTTGCGACGCGCTGATCCTGGCCTGCAACGGTTTTGGCGGCAACACCGGCATGGTCGGCGAGTTGTTGCCGGCGATGCGCCAGGCGGTTTTTGCCGGCCATGTGGGCAACGACGGCAGCGCCATCAGCTGGGGCCGCGAACTCGGTGCCCGGCTGGCCGACATGGGCGGCTACCAGGGGCACGGCTCTTGGGTGACGCCGCAAGGCGCGCTCATGAGCTGGGCAGTGATGATGGAAGGCGCGGTGCAGGTCAACGCGCTGGGTCAGCGTTTTCATGACGAGACGCTGGGCTATTCAGAAGCCGCGGTGCATGTGCTGGACCAGCCCGGCGGCGTGGCCTGGAACGTCTTTGACGCGCCGCTGCTGGCGCTGGCGCGCAGCTTTCCTGACTTTGTGCAGGCCGAAGAAGCCGGCGCGCTCAAGTCGGCCCCTGACCTCGACACCCTGGCACGCCTGATCGGCTGCGACGCACAGACCCTGATCGACACGCTGGCCGCCGTCGGGCCCGGGGAGGCGGACGCCTGGGGTCGCCGTTTCAAGCGGCCTCTAGAGGCGCCCTACTACGCCGTCAAGGTCACAGGCGCCTTGTTTCACACCCAGGGCGGGCTCGATATTGACGCGCAATGCCGTGTGCTCAAGGCCGACGGCGCAGCCCTGCCCAACCTGCTGGCCGCGGGCGGCGCTGCGCGCGGCGTGTCGGGCAACGCGGTCTGGGGTTATCTCTCGGGCAATGGTTTGCTCAGTGCCGTGGGCGGCGGCTGGGTGGCGGCGGGCACGGTAGCCTCGATGCTGGCGGCGGATGCCGCGGCCTGATGCTCCGGCCGAAGTGGACGCCGGCCAGGCTGCGCGCTGCCGGCGCCGGCTGCCAGCAAGCGCCCCGCGAACACACCCAAGGCGATCGGGGTGGCACAACGCGCGTTCAGCCTCGGCCGCAACACAACGCAAGCCGCAGCGGCTTGTCCGCATTTTTTCAAAAGGTTGAACTCTGATGGCTTCTTTGCAACAACGCCTTGCGCAACCCAAAGTCTTGCTCGCCCCCGGCGTCTACGACCCCTTGACCGCGCTGATCGCGGAACAGGCCGGGTTTGAAGCCCTGTACCTATCGGGCGCCTCGATTGCCTACACGCGGCTGGGCCGCTCCGACATTGGCCTGACCACGGCCACCGAGGTGGCCGACACACTGGCCCGCATCACCGACCGGGTGCGCATCCCGGTCATCGTTGATGCCGACACCGGCTTTGGCAACGCGCTCAACACCATGCGCACGGTGCGCGCCTTCGAGCAGGCCGGTGCCGCCATGCTGCAACTCGAAGACCAGACTTTCCCCAAGCGCTGCGGTCATCTGGACGGCAAAACCGTGGTGCCGACCAGCGAGATGTGCGGCAAGCTGCGCGCCGCACTGGACGCCCGCAGGTCCAGCCAGACGCTGATCCTGGCGCGTACCGACGCGCTGGCCGTCGAAGGCTTTGAGGCGGCGATGGACCGCGCCGAGGCCTATCTGGATTGCGGCGTTGACGCGCTGTTTATCGAGGCCTTGCGCACACCCGAGCAGATGGCCCAGGCCTGCCAGCGTTTTGCCTCCCGCATTCCCTTGCTGGCCAACATGGTCGAAGGCGGCAAGACGCCGGTGCAAAGCGCCAAGGTGCTGGGCGACAAGGGTTTTCGCATCGTGATTTTTCCGGGTGGCACCGCCCGGGCAGTGGCCCACACCTTGCAAAAATACTACGCCAGCCTGCACACCCACCAGACCACAGCGCCCATGCAGGACCAAATGCTCGACTTCGATCAGCTCAACGAGCTGATCGGCACGCCGGAGTTGCTGGCGCTGGGCCAGAAATACTGAGACAGCGCCAGCGCGGGCCGGGGCCGCATCAGGGCCGGTCCGGCGCCGATCTGGCGCTAAACAGGCGCTAAACAGGCGCTAAACAGGCGCCGTGCCGGCGTTGAACCGGCGCCCATCCGCTACGGACTCAGGGCCGGGCGTGCTGGACGGCCCGGTTGAAAAAGCTCAGGTCCAGAAATTTCTCGGGCTCGGGTGGCTTGCCGCCCCATTGGCCCTCGATCTCGGCGCGCAGCGCCAGCACATTGCGAAAACCCTTTTGGTCCATCGCGCAGTCCTTGGACAAACCACTGCCGGGCAGCGTCAGTTCCCGGTAGGTCAGCTCGGCAATGCGCCGGTCTACCTTGAGTTCGCGCGCCAGCACTTGCAGCGTCAGCTCCTTTTGCGCCGGGTCTTGCGCCGCGCGGCAGCCTTCGATGTAGGCGGCCAGATAGCGCTCAAGCGCGGAGGCGTTTTGGGCAGCCCAAGAGCGCATGACAAAAACGCCGCTCGCCTGGTAGGGGCCGAACAATTCGGTCGTCATGCCCAGGCTTTTGGCGCCGCGCTCCTTGGCCATGAAGTTCCAGGGCGGGTTGAGCAAGGTGGCCGCGCCGGTCGGCGTGTCCAGGGCCTTGGTTCGGGTTTCAGAGCCGCCCAGGGGATTGAGCTTGTAGTCCTTGCCGTCTTCAAGGCCCGCATTCTTGAAGATCTTGCGACCGATCAGGGCATAAGCGGTGTTGGGCGCGTCAACCACAAAGGTGCGTCCGCGCAAATCAGCGGGCTTGCCGATGTCCTGGCGCACCAGCATTTCGTTCATGCCGCCGTCGCCGCCGGCCACGATGATGACGTCGTGCTTGGCCACTTCGACCATGGCCACGGCGTTGTCCACGGCGGCCTGGGCGATATCGACTTTGCCCGCCGCCAGTCCGGCGCGCTGCTGCACCGAGTTGGGCGTGAACTCGATCACCGGGGTGATGCCGCGGCGCGCGAAGTAGCCTTTTTCAATGGCCATGTAAACCGGGATGTTGCTGGACCCCCGGAACAGATTGACCCTGAGCGTCACGGGATCATTGGCTGGCGGCGGCGCAACGGGGGCGCTGACACAACCGGCCAGCAACAAGGTAAGGGCGAGTACGCGGTACATCAGGACTCCTTTGAAAACTGCAAATGAGAAATGAGAAATGAGAAATAGCAAAAGGCAAATGACACGGGGACAAGGGCCGGCCGGCATCAGGCGCCGGCCGGGTAAGGAAAACTGGCGCGGCGCGGACAGGCCAAGGCTTGATGAGACCCTCATCAGGCCGTGGTCATGCCCTGTTCAGGCCTTGTTCAGACCTTCAAGGACCCGCTCGGGCGTGAGCGGCAGGCGGCGAAAGCGCACCCCCGAGGCGTCAAAAACCGCATTCGCCAGCGCGGCACCCGTCGGGCCTTGCGAGGCCTCGCCCGTGCCCAAAAACGGCGCGCCCGGACGGTCAATCAGCACCACCTCGACCGGCGGAACTTCCGAGAACGTCAAGATCGGGTAGCTGCTCCAGTCGCTGGACAAGACGCGGGTGTCATCAAACTTGACCTCCTCCTTGAGCGACCAGCTCAGGGACTGCACCAGGCCGCCCTCGATCTGGTTGCTCACGCCGTCGGGATTGACGATATGCCCCACGTCTGCCGAAGCCACCGCGCGCAGCACGCGAATGCGGCCGTTGCGCCGGTTGACTTCCACCTCCAGTGCCACCGCGCAATAGCCAGCGGTGTTTTTGTAGCGGGCAAAGCCAATGCCGCGCCCGCGACCTTCAGTCTTGCGCCAGCGGCTCCAGCCAAACGCATCGGCCGCCTTGACCAGCGCGTCGCGCGCCCGCGGGTCCTTGAGAAAACGCAGCCGGTATTCGACCGGGTCGGCCTGGGCGGCGACCGCCAGCTCGTCAATAAAGGACTCGATGGCGAACACATTGGCATAAGCGCCCAGACCGCGGGTGGAAGACACCCGCAGGGGCATCTCCGTGATGAAGTGGGTCAGCACCTTGTGGCCGGGGAAGTCGTACAAGGCGATGGCGTTCCGGTCAGCAGCGTAATTGGGCGGCCCGCCGTTGGCGGGCAGCGGCAGGGCAAAGGGCTTTTCCAGGTAGCGCGCCGACAACAGGTTGCCAGGTTCGCCGCCAGGGCGAGTGCCATGCGGCGTTGACCACAGCTGCAAATCCCAGTCCAGCACATTGCCCTGAGCGTCCAGGCCAGCTTCAGTCTGTATCACCATGGCCGAACCATAGGGCTCCCAGGCGTGTTCTTGCTCGCGGGTGTATTGCAGGCGCACCGGCTGGCCCGGCACAGTCGCGGCCAGCAGCGCCGCGTCAGCGGCGGCATCGTCGGCCAGGTTGTGACCGTAACAGCCCGAACCCTGCACGTGCTGGCAACGCACCTTGGCCGGCTCCATGCCGAGCATGCGGGCGATGGCCCGGCCGGTTTCGAACACCGACTGGCTGTGGGTCTGAATCAGCATCACGCCGTCGGCGCCCAGCGTGGCGATGGCCGCCGAAGTACCAATGGAGGCATGCATGTGGTAGGGCCGGTAGTACGTGGCCCGCAGGGTCTTGGCCGGCGCATCGCCACCCACGCGCGCTTGCAGCTTGGTGGGAATCACGCGGTTGGGTTTGGTCTTGCGCAGCCAGTCGGGCATGCCATCATGGCCGGGCAGCACCTTGTCAAGCTCCCACCGGGCCGAGGCGGTCAGGGCCTGGGCGGCCGCCAGAGCCTCTTCCTCGCGCCGGGCAATCACCCCCAGAAAACTGCCGTTACGCACCACCTTGACCACGCCCGGCATTTGCTGCACCGCAGGCAGGTCCACCGACAGCAGCCGGGCCTGGTAAGTGGGCGGCCGCACGACATGGCCAAACAGCATGCCGGCTGGCCGGAGCTCCTGCACAAAGATGGCATCGGCAAGGACTTTGGGCGCCAGATCAATCCGCGGCACCGGGCGACCGATGTAGCGGTGCTGGCTGGCAGGCTTGGGCTTGATCTGGCCGGTTGCCTCCCGGTTCAGGGCCTCGCCAACGACCAGGTCCCAATACGCCACCTGGCCGCCGGCACTCGCCTTGACCAGTCCGTCCTGCACGCTCAGGCTGGCCAGCGGCTGCTGCAGCTTTTGGGCCGCAAGATCCAGCAACAACGCGCGCACTTCAGCCGAAGCGTGCTGCACGGCCGTGGCGCAAAAAGGCATTGAAAACGAGCCCGCGGTGACGCCTTCGTTGGGCACCAAAGCCGTGTCGCCGGAAATCACCCGGACCCGGGACAGATCGACATCGAGTTCATCGGCGCAAATCTGCGTGACCGCTGTCAGGATGCCCTGCCCGAGTTCGACCTTGCCCACCATCAGGGTGACGGTCTGGTCGGTATTCACGCGCAGCCAGGCGCTGAGTTTGCGGTGGGTGTTCAAGTCGCCTGGCAGCGTCGGCTTGGCGCTGGCAGCCGTTTGCGACAGCGCAGCGTCAAGCGGAATGCTGAAAGCCAGCGACACATAACCGGCGGCTTGCAGAAAACTGCGGCGGCTTGGAGCAAGTAAGGTGTTCATGATCAAGCCTCCTTCGCCGCACGCAGCACGGCACGCACGATGCGGTTGTGGGCGCCGCAGCGGCACAAGTTGCCATCCAGCGCCGAGCGCACTTCGGCGTCCGTGGGCTTGGGATTGCGGTCCAGCAGGGCCTGCGCCTGAACAATCATGCCCGAGGTGCAATAGCCGCATTGCGCGGCCTGCTCGTCAATGAAAGCCTGCTGCAGGCGGCTCGGCTTGTTGCCGTCCTTCATGCCTTCGAGCGTGGTCACGGTGCGACCGGCCACCGCCGACAAGGGCGCCACGCAGGCGCGCAGCGGGTTGCCGTCAACCATGACAGCGCAGGCGCCGCACTGGGCCTTGCCGCAACCGTACTTGCTGCCGTTGATGCGAAAGTCGTTTGCCAGCACGGCCAGCAAAGGCGTGGCGTCGGCGGCCGCACTGCGTACCGGCTGGCCGTTGAGTTTGAAACTGATCATGGGTCTCCTTGTTGCTTTGCAGAGGCCGGCTTTCCACGGAAAGAACCTGCCGACAACTGACACCATAAATCAATTGATAGAGTTATCAATAGTGAATTCCCTGTGATCCCTCCGACCTGGCCCGGGCCGGTGGCGCCATGAAAAAACCCGGAAGCAGCCGCAAGGCCGCTCCCGGGTTCATGCTCAACTCGGCGTGGCGGGCAGGCCAGGGCGCTCCGCTAGCCTGATCTGCTCACCGAATAGTCTGGCTTTAGCAGGTCTTTGGCGCCCAGTAGTAGGTGCTGATGGTCGGGTTGTAGCCAGGGTTGGCGTACTTTGCGACGTACAGCTTGCCGCCGTAAGACACCACGCTGCCGGCCACGTAATACTGTCCCTGCACCCAGACCGTGGATGCGCAGGACGGCAAAACGCTGGTCGTTGAGCAGCTGTAAGGCGCCCAGTAGTAAGTGCTGATGGTCGGGTTGTAGCCAGGGTTGGCGTATTTCGCGACATACAGCTTGCCACCGTAAGACACCACGCTGCCCCTGGCGTAGTACTTGCCCTGAACCCAGGCCGTTGACGTGCAGCTTGCAGGTGCCGGTGCCGGCGCGGGTGCCGGCGCGGGTGCTGGCGCAGTCGCGCAGGTGTATCTGGTCCAGTAGTAAGTGCTGATGGTCGGGTTGTAGCCCGGATTGGCGTACTTGGCGATGTACAACGAACCCCCATACGACACCACGCTACCCGCCGCGTAATACGTGCCCTGCACCCAGGCCGCGTAGGTACAGGCCGGTGCTGGTGCTGGTGCTGGTGCTGGTGCTGGTGCTGGTGCTGGTGCGGGTGCTGGCGCCGGTGCCGGTGCCGGTGCCGGTGCCGGTGCCGGTGCCGGTGCCGGTGCCGGTGCGGGTGCGGGTGCCGGTGCCGGTGCCGGTGCCGGTGCCGGTGCCGGTGCCGGTGCCGGTGCGGGTGCGGGTGCCGGTGCCGGTGCCGGTGCGGGTGCGGGTGCTGGTGCTGGCGCCGG
>CAJAOB010000311.1 GCA_903941205.1 uncultured Burkholderiales bacterium
CGGCGGCGCCGGCGGCGCCGTTCATGAGCAGGCGGCGGACATCAGCGGCGTACACCACTTCGGAGTCGTCCTGCGGTCGATAGCCCAGTTGCTGCCGCGCCGAGCCCAGCGACCAGAAGGCGCGGGTGTTGTCGGAAATCCCGTAGGCAATGACCCAGGGCACCGCGCCCTCGGCCACGATACCCGAGGCTTCCACGGCGCAGCGCATCAGCGACGCGCAATCACGGTCACTGAGCCAGGCACCCAGCGCGCGCTTGAAAGCGGCAAGCCCTGAAGGGCGTGGCAGCGAGGACGCGACCGGCGTGGCGCCAGGCTCGTAGCGTGCCACCTGGATCGGATAAGGCGAGCCAATGCGCAGCATCACCACCTCCAGTGGGCGACCAAAAGTGCCGCAGGCATAGGGGTGCCCGAGCAATTCGTAAGAGGCCTTGGCCCAGCCGTAAAAGTTATCGGCCAGCGGCAGCTCGTCGGGATAGACCTTGTCCCGCGCGCGCTCATGCACCTGCGCGTGTTCGTACCAGTCGGCCGCATGGTTGGACGACACCATCACCACCCGCCGCACGCCGGACTGCAGCGCGGCGAAGTAAACCCGCTGCGCCATGCGAATGTTGGCAAGCTCGGCATCGAAACGCTGGATCTGGGGCGGCTCGGCGCTGTAGACATCGGCGGCGCCAGAGGGGATGTAGGCGCTGTGCACCACCACGTCGACGCCCGCAAACAGCGCATTGAGTTCCGTATCGCTGGCCTCCAGCAGATTGAGCGCCTTAAAGCGCGCGCCGGGCGGCAGCAGCGCCGGCGGGCAAAGGTCGACCAGCAGCAGCTCGTGGCGGCCTGAGAGCCCGGGCATGGCCAGCGTCCCGACATGACCGGCAGCGCCTGTGACGAGCAGTCTCATGGCACGTCTCCGGCGGCCGCCAGCCCCTCGCGGATCCAGTCGAGGCGATTGAGCGGCATCATGGCGTAATGGTAGAACTCGAGGCCTTCGGCACCGGCCCGCACGGCCAGCCTGATTTTCTGCCGAAGGTTGTCCGCGTCCCGGCAATCCGGCAGCAGTGGCCTGAGGGCCACCGACAGACGGGCCTGCGGCCCGAGCGCCTCGCGGTAGCGAGCCAGCACCGCTGCCAGACGCTCGGGAGTGTCCTGGTAGCCCAGCACGCAGACCTCGTCGGTGACGGCAGAGATGGCGACCGGGTCAATGCCCAAGCGACGCGAGCTCGACAGTACATCGTCGTCCGCCGTCACACCATGCATGACATGGGCCATGGTGCCGGCGTGGTCGACAAAGCTCAGCGGCACGCCGCTGGGGGCGATCGCCTGGCGCACCTCGGCCACCAGACTGGTCACGGTGGCGCAGCGGGCGGCTACGTACTGGCTGAGGCTCTCGCGCGCCGACTCGGCCAGCAGGACCTGACCCGGCAGCACCGTGCCCTCCCAGACCGGCTGTAGCGCCGCGCGCATGGCAGCCTGCAGCGCTGGCACATCGGCACCAGCCTGCGTGGCCGCATTGCGGCAATGCGTGCAAAAACACAGGGACATCAGTGCCCTGGCCTCGAGCGGCAGCGGAATCAGGTAACGCTCATGGTGCTCACCGTGCTCCAGCGGACGGTAATGCAGGCTTTCGGCCAGCAGGCGCTGCACCGGGCGGCGCACAACGTCGGTGGCCAACTCGCAGCAGTAGCTGCGTACCCGCGGATGGGCTGGGCAAAGATCGGTGAGATAGGGGTCGCCGTAGACATTGCGCGTGGCGCAGTCGGGGTGTGCCGTGGCAAGCCATGAGTTGTGGGTGAAGATGGTCCAGGCCGTTACCGTGATGCCGCGGGCCTGCGCCCGCTGGCACAGGCCTGCGAGCGCGTCGACGCCTTCGGCCGCCACCGCCTGGCGCGGCACCATGCCGCTGGCATAGTGCGCGGGATCGACGGGAAACCAGCTGACATCGCCTTCGTTGCGAAAGACATGACGCTTGGGGTTGTGCGCAAACACATCCCGGGCGTCGTGGTAAGTGGCCGAGAAGCTCACGCTGTCAAGCCCGCCGCGTTGCTGCAGGTTGTCGAGCACCCTCTCGTGGCCCTCATCAAGGAGGTCGGTACCGAAGATGAACGCGGAAGCGCGCATGGCGTGTCTCCTTAGTACCAGAGTGCCTTGTCCACCACGTTGCGCAGTGGCAGGCCGGCTTCGAAGCGACGCGCGTTGTCGCACAAGACTTCAAGGCGTCGCTGGGGAATGTACGGGCCGACGACGGCCACATGGGGTGTGAGCAGCGCGCGCGGCTCGCGCCACAGCGGATGCGTGGGCGCAAGGGGTTCAATCTCGAACACGTCCAGCGCCGCCCCGCCCAGGCGCTTGTGCTGCAAGGCCTCAAGCAAGGCGTCCAGCTTGACCGTGGGGCCGCGGCCAATGTTCACCAGCAAGGCATGCGGGCGCATGAGTGCCAGCCGCCGCGCATCGATCAGTCCCTCGCTTTCAGGCGTGTGCGGCAGCGTCAGCACCACGGCATCCACCTCGGGCAGCAGAGTGTCCAGAGCCAGGGGCAGGTGCATGCCAATAAAGCCCTCGGGGCAAACCGTGCAGCGCGGATCGACGCCCAGCACCCTGGCCCCGAAGGCATGCAACTGGCGGCCGATCTCGGCGCCGATGCCGCCTACACCAATCACCAGCACGGTGCTCTCGGGCAGGTGCAGGATGTCGCTGTCGGCTAAATGGCGCGTCCACTCGCCACCGGGCTGCTGGCGCATGTAGGTGTGCAGGTTGCGCGCCAAAGCCAACAGCATGGCCACCGCGTGGATGGCGACGTGGTCGTTGTAGATGCCGCGAAAGTTGGTGACCTGCACCGGGTGCGCCACCAGCGCCGGGAAAAAATAGCCTGGCGGCGGTGCCGCTTGCGGCGCCTGCAGCCATTGCAGCGAGCCGGCGCAGGCCAGCATGTCGGGGCTGAGCGTGCCGTAGGCGGCGACCGCCTGCGGCAAATACTTCAGCGCCGTCGCCTGGTCGGGCGCAATGACCACCTCCAGACCAGGGGCCGCCCCGGCCACTGCCGCGGCCCAGGCCTCGGTCAGTTCATCGGCGGGCGGCAGCATCACCATCAGGCGACTCATTTCAGAACTCCTTGGGTCGTCACCGCGTTACGCCAGGCGCCGCCGTGGCGCAAAACCTCTAGGTTGTGCGCAAAGATCTTTCCCCAGCGCGGCCCGAAGCCAGGGCTGTCGCCAGCGTTGTGGGCGCTGAGTACCACGCGCGGATCAGCCCAAAGTGGCGACTCGGCCGGCAAGGGCTCGATTTGCGTGACGTCCAGCCCGGCGCCGCGCAGCCGGCCTCGCTGCAAGGCGTCAGCCAGTGCTGCTTCATCCACCAGGCTGCCGCGCCCGACGTTGATCAGCCAGCCTGCACCGAGGCGCTCCAGCTCGGTCTTGCCGATCATCACACGGCCTTGCGGCATCGCCGGCAGGCACAGCATCAGAATATCGGCCCAGGCGCAAACCTCGGGCAAGGCCTCGGGCGGGCGCACGTCGCGAAGGCAACCCTCGTAGTTGGCCGGGTTGCGCTTGATACCCACCATGTCCAGCCCCCAGCCCTGGGCGCGACGGGCCACGCCCTCGCCGATGCTGCCAAGGCCCACAATGCCCAGCTTCTTGCCACCCAACTCTTCACCGGGCAGCGCGACCCAGCGGGCAAGGCTCATGTTGCGTGCCGATTCGCCGATGCGGCGCGTCAGCGCCAGCATCAATGCAAAAGCATGCTCGGCCACGCACGCGGCATGCACGCCCGCTGCGGTGGTGAGCGTGACGCCTTGCGCCTGGAAGGAAGCCAGCGGGTACTGCTCGAAACCGGCGCCACAGCCTGCGATCCATTTCAGATTCGGCACCAGGAACTCAGGCCGCCAGGTGTAGGTGACCAGCACCTCGGCACCTTGCTGCAGGGCGCTGGCGACACCTTCGTCATCGATTGGTGTGTGCAGACGTAGGCCGGGCACGCTGCGCACGAAGTCGGCAACGCCTGGCGGCAGCTTGGGGTGAAGGACAACGGAAAGTTCGGTCACGGCGTGAACAGGCGAAGCTAAAGCGCCGTGTCCGGGCGTGCGGCGGCGCCGGCATGGCGGGGGTCCATGACATCGCGGATGGCGTCACCCAGGACGTTGAAGGCGAGCATCAGCAGCACCAGCGCTGCGGTCGGAAAGAAGACCAGCCAGGGGGCCACCGTGATGAAGTCACGCGCCTTGGACAACATGCTGCCCCAGTCGGCCTGCGGCGGGCTCACCCCGAGGCCCAGAAAGCTCAGCGAGGCGTAGGCCAGTTGGGCGGTGGACATGCTCAGGGAAGCCAGCACGATGACCGGCGGCAGCACGTTGGGCACAAAATGGCGCAGCAGGATCACCGGGGTGCTGACACCCGCCAGCCGCGCCGCATCCAGATACTCTGCGCTGTTGATGCTTAAAGCGCTGGCGCGAGCGATGCGTGTGAAGCGCGGCGTGTAGACGATGGCGATGGCCACGATTGCGTTGCTCAGCCCCGGCCCCAGAACCGCCACAATGATGATGGCCAGCAGCAGCGTGGGAAAGGCAAACAGCACGTCCTGGCTGCGGTTGAGCAAGGTGTCCACCCAGCCGCCAAAGTAGCCCGCCACAATGCCGATCACCACGCCCACGACCAGGGCGATGACCACGGAAAAAAGGGCCACGGAAACCGCGATGCCCGAGCCCGAGATGATCCGGCTGAGCGTGTCCCGACCGAGTTCGTCGGTGCCGAACAGGTGGCGCGCCGATGGGCCGGAGAGCGTGGCGGCAAAGTCGCTGGCATTGGCTTCATAGGGCGCTACAAAGCGTCCGAACAGCGCCAGAAACACGAAAAGGCCGACGATGACGAGACCGAACATGCCGCCCTTGTGTGTGAGCAACGCACGCAGCACGCTGGTGCCCCGTTGCGCGGGGATGTCGTCGATCAGATCGGGGACCAGAGGGGCGGGTGGAGCGGCGGTCATCGGGGGCGTTGCCTCGGATCTAAAACGGGATAAAGCAGGTCAATGACCGCGTTGATGAAAACGAAGGTGCCGGCAAACACCAGCGTGGTGGCAGTGACCATCGGGTAGTCGCGCGTCAGGATCGCCTCCAGCATGCCCCGGCCCAGCCCGGGCAGGCTGAATATCTGCTCAACGACGATCAGCCCGCCAAGCATTACGCCGAACTGAAAGCCGATGAAGGTGACGATGGGGGGCAAGGCATTGCGCAGCGCATGCAGGTACTGAATGCGCTGGTTGCTGACGCCCAGCGCGCGCGCGGTGACGATGAAGGGCTCGGACAGGACCTCGATCATGGCGCTGCGCGTCATTTGCATGGTCATGGCCGCCATCGGGAAGGTGATGGTCAGCAGCGGCATCGCCATGGAGCGAAGGTGCAACATCGGATCCTGCGACCAGGGCGTGAAGGCGACCTGAAACAGTTGCGGCGCCAGATGGGAGCCCAGCAGCAGAACCAGAATGCCGATCACGAAGGTCGGTACCGAAAAAATGACCAGCAGCAGGGTGCGAATGCCCACGTCCAGCCGCCGGTTGGCATGAACCGCCGCAACAATGCCCGCCGGCACGCCGATCAGCGTCGACAGCAGCAGACACAGGACGGCGAGTTCCAGCGACACCGGGATCTGGCTTATCAGGTCATGACTGACCTGGCGGCCGGTGATGGGTGACTTGCCCAGATCCCCCTGAACCGCCCTGCCCAGCCAGCGGACATACTGCACGGGCAGCGGCTGATCCAGCCCCAGGTCGCGGCGCACCTTGGCAAACTGCGCATCGGTGGCGCCTTCCTGGCCCACGATGACGCTGGTCATGTCGCCGGGGATCAAGGACCCCATGGCAAACACCAGCGCTGAGACGGCGAACATCACCGCCAGCAGGGAGCCCAGTCGGGACAGCACGGCTTTCAGCATGTCAGGGGCCCCTGGAGCGAGGTCGGAGCGACGAAGTGGCAGGCGACATGATGGTCCGGGCTGACTTCGCGCAACAGAGGTTTTTGCTCGGCACACAGCGCTTGCGCCATCGGGCAGCGGGTGCGAAAACGGCAACCCGAGGGCGGATTCATCGGACTTGGCACATCGCCGCGCAGTGCAATTTCGCCACGCTGGCGCTCCAGCACGGGGTCGGGCGTGAGCGTTGCCGCGCGCAGTGCGATCGAATACGGATGCTGCGGCCGTTCGGCGAAATCCCGGGTGCTGGCGGACTCCACGATTTCACCCAGGTACATCACGATCACGCGGTGGCTGATCGCCTGCACGGCGGCGAGGTCGTGGCTGATGAAGAGGTACGCCGCGCCCATGTCCTCCTGCAATTCAACCAGCAAGTTCAGAATCTGGGCCTGCAGCGAAACGTCAAGCGAGGCGATGGCCTCGTCATGCACCACCAGTGCGGGCTGGGCGATGAGCGAGCGCGCAATGGATGCGCGCTGCTGCTGACCACCCGAGAGCTGATGCGGCATGCGCGAGGCAAACTGCGCGGGCAAGCCAACGCGCTCCAGCATGTGTGCCACCGCGTCGTCGGTCTTGCGCACGCCGCATGCCTGTAATGGCTCGGCCACACTGGCGCCAACCGTGCGTCGCGGGTTCATGGATCCGGCGGGGTTTTGAAACACCATCTGGCATTGGCGACGTCTCTCCCGGCCTGCAGGACCGGCGTCCCAGAGGTCGCCGCCGTTCACCAAGATACGGCCCGCCGTCAATGGCAGCAATCCGACTACCAGTCGCGCCAGCGTCGACTTGCCGCATCCGGATTCGCCCACGATACCGAGGGTCTGACCCTTGTCAAGCGACAGCGACACACCGTCAACGGCGCGCAGCAGGCCAGCGCTGGCACTGCCGGAGGCTCTGATTTGAAAATGCCGCACGGCTTGTTCAACCGCGAGCAAAGGGGGGTTGGCGTCACTGGCCACAGATGCTCTCCGCAACAAAAGCTTACTGGGGGATCCAGCAGCGTGCCAAATGGCCCGGCGCCGTCTCCAGAAGCTCAGGATGGGTTTCGCAACCAGCCCGGGCCATCTCGCAGCGCGAGCGAAAACGACATCCCGAAAGGGTTCGCGTCATGTCGGGTGGCGCGCCGGGGAGCGAAGGCATCTTGCCGCGCGTCTCATCGGCGCGCGGAATGGACCGCAGCAGCCCCCGCGTGTAGGGGTGCCGGGGCCGGGCAAACAACTCCTCAACCGGCGCCTCCTCGACGATTTCACCTGCGTACATCACCGCCACGCGATCACACATGCGGGCGATCACGCCCATGTTGTGGGTGATCAGCAGCAGCGCCGTACCACGCGCGCGCGTCAGGCGTTTCATCAGGTCAAGCACCTGCGCCTGAATGGTGACGTCCAGCGCGGTGGTCGGTTCGTCGGCAATCAGCAATTGCGGTTCATGCAGCATGCCCATGGCAATCACCACACGCTGGCGCATGCCGCCCGACATTTGGTGGGGAAAGGATGCCGCCTGGCGCGCCGGGTCCGGCATGCCGACGGCCGCCAGCGCCCGCATGATGGTGGCTTGTGCGTCGCCCTCGTGCCCATGGGCGAGCAAGGCCTCGCGCATCTGCCAGCCGATGCTGTAGACCGGGTTCAGCGCAGTCATCGGATTCTGGAACACCATGCCGACCTTGGTACCGCGTCGCTGGCGCATCTGCTCTTCATCGAGCGTCATCAGGTCGGTTTCATCGAGCACCACCGCGCCGGCCTCAATGCGGCCTGGCGAGGCCACCAGGCGCAGGATGGACATTGCGGTGACGCTCTTGCCCGAACCGGACTCACCCACCAAACCCAGCGTCTCCCCGCGATTGACATGGAAAGATACCCCGTCGACCGCCGTGATCGGACCGTGGGGAGTGGCAAATCGGGTGGTGAGCCGGGAAACCTCCAGTACGGGGCGTTGGGTCACTACTTCAGGGCTACATTGGCCAGGAAGGTCCGTGACAGCGTCGCATCCGGCTTGGCCGCGACCACCTTTGCGCTGTGAGACACCCAGGCATTGCGCGCTGCCACCGAGATGTCGGGGTAGACCAGATCGTCCTGCATCACGGCAATCTTGCGCAGCGAGGCCGCGTAATCGTCGGCTGAACCAGTTTGCGTCTTGGCAATCAGGTCGGCCATTTCGGGCGGTGTGGGGCCTTGGCGGCCCGGGCGCGGCATCAGGTAGAACATCGGATCGGCCTGGTACGCATACTCATTGGTCATGATCTCGTAATCGGCCCGGTTCTGCTTGTCTAGCCAAACTGCGTTCTGATTGGCCTGAATGGTGACACGGATGCCGACCTGGGCCATTTGGGACTTCAGCACCTCGGCAAAACGGTCCAGGTAGGTGGCATAACCTGCCAAGTGGTTGAGCGTGATGTCCACGCCGTTCGGGTAGCCGGCCTTGGCCAACAGCGCCTTGGCCTGGGCGACATCGTGCTTCTGGTACTTCAGCTCGGCGAGCTTCGGCGCCCAACTGTAGGAGGGAGGCACCTGCGCGCTGGGCACGCCTTCGCCCAGTAAAGAACCTTGCACGATCTCGGCACGATTCAAAGCCAGCGACATCGCGCGGCGGAAATCCACATTGCTGAACGGGGCCCGGTTGGTATTGATGTTGAGCCGCACGGTGTTGGTCGAACTCACGGCAACGGTCGTGATGCCGGGCGCGCTACCAAGTTGCAGCCGACTCTCGGCACTCGGGAACATGAGGTCTATCTGACCCGAGCGCAGGGCCGCGATCTGGGCCGATTGCTCTGGCATGTAGCGGATCGTCAGGTCCGTGACCTTGGCGGCGGCGTCCTTGTTCCAGTAGTTATCGTTTCGCTTGAGCACCAGTTGGGTATTGGGCGTGTACGACACCATCTGGAACGGGCCGGTTCCCATCATGGCCAACTTGGCATCATTGGACTGCAGCCACTTGGCGCTAAGAATGGCCGAACCCACCACAAACGGGCTGCCCAGGTTCAGCATGAAGCCTGCATCGGGTTGCTTGAGCTTGAAGCGCACGGTGCGGTCATTGACCTTGGTGACAGTTTCCAGGTGTTTGAAGCGATCCTTGGCATAGGGTAGGCCGCGATCGGTGAGCCGCTGGAAGGAGGCGACGACGTCATCCGCGGTCATGACCGAGCCGTCGGCAAACTTGACACCCTCGCGCAACGCGAACTCATAGGTGGTCATGGCCTTGTCTACCGTCCACTTGGTAGCCAGCACTGGCACGATCTTGCCATCGGCGTCTGCCCGCACCAGCCCCTCGTAGACCAGTTGCCACGCATACCAGGTGCGGATCTGCGAGGACTGGGTCGGGTCAAATGTCTGTGGCACTACATCTTCCGCAACGACCAATCCGGTGGTTCGGGCAGCTTGCGCATGGGCAAGACTGATGGCCATGGCTGCTAAAAATCCGGGAAGGATACAAGCCACTATGCGACGAATTTTGAAACTCATGCGGTCTCCTATGGGTGAGGCCAATCTTGGATTGGGTTGGTCGAATTGTTCCCGAAGCCCCGGGGCATCAGCTATGCACGACATCAACTGAGGCCACCGGATGAAGTGCCGTACCGATCCGTTATAGCAAGATTTCAGTGTTGAAATGCCCGGGTTTCCCCTAGAGGCACGGTTGCGGCAAGAAGATGCCAACCGCATGTCTGCAATTTTCGGAATCTGGGTTTCCGAGCTTGCCGATGGCGTGCTGTCTGACGGTATTGAATCGTCACGGGTTTGAGGGGGCTTCATTCTCTGGGACAAGGGGGCCCTAAAAATAAGACCCACAACTATTCGGCAGAAGTCCGGGAACGTGCAATACGCATCGCGCAGGAGCACCGCAGCGAAACTACCCCTTGGAAATTCCCCCTCGGAAATTACCTCTTGTTATGGGGCCGCTATTGAATCGATTGCTTCCAAGATCGGCTGCGTGCCGCACATGCTCAACGACTGGGTCAAGCGCACTAAGCTTGACAGCTGCCTGCGCTGGCAGCCCAAGGCATTGCAGCGGGAGCTCAGGGAACTGCGTCGGGCCAATGACAGCCTCAAGGCGCCCAGCGCGTTTTTTCGCCCAGGCAGAACTCGACCGCCGACTCAAGCGTTGAAGGCATACATTCGCCGGTCAGCATGCTCGCCGGCGCGCCAACACAAGCTGCAGGAGTCATGGTGCGCGAGGGCGGGCGGGCCTCAGACGACTGATGTGCTTGCCTGCGCCTGGAGGGCGATGCGAAGATGTTCTTCTTTCGCCGTCCCTTGCCAGCGCTTTGCGCTGCGGTGGACGACGTCAGCCGGACCCAACGCATGTCTGAAACACCCCTGAACCGTCGGATCGAGTCGGGCGCGCAGACCGAATCCGGCCTTGATGCCGCCACCGCGGCAGCGCGTCTGGCCGCTGAAGGCGCCAATGAGCTCGGCCCGAGCGCGGCGCGCAGCCTGGGCGCCATTGCCTGGGAGGTCGCACGCGAACCCACGTTTGTGCTCCTGCTGGCCTCGGGCGCCATTTACCTGGCCATGGGCGATGCGCACGAAGCGCTGGCGCTGCTGGGTTTTGTGGTCGTCATCATGGGCATCACCATTTCGCAGGAGCGGCGCACAGACAACACGCTCGAAGCCTTGCGCGACATGTCAAGCCCGCGTGCGCTGGTGATTCGCAGCGGCCAGGCATTGCGCATAGCCGGGCGCGAAGTGGTGCGCGGCGACCTGATGCTGCTGTCTGAGGGCGACCGCGTGCCGGCGGATGGCGAGCTCTTGCAGGCCCACGAGCTGGCGCTGGACGAGTCGCTGCAAACCGGCGAGTCGCAGCCCGTCAGCAAGACCGGCCAGGACAAGGTGCTGGCCGGCACGTTGGTGGTGCGCGGCCAGGGGCTGGTGCGCGTCACCGCCACGGGCGCGAAAACCGCGCTCGGGCTCATCGGGCAGTCGCTGCGCGACATAGCTGCCGAGCCTTCGCCCTTGCGCGACGAAATCAGCCGGCTGATGCGGCGATTGCTGATGCTGGGCCTGGCTCTGAGTCTGGCGCTGGCCTGGCTGTTCTGGCTTTTGCGCGGCGACGCACTGCAAGCCGTGCTGGCCGGCATCACGCTGGCGATGAGCATCATGCCGCAGGAGTTTGCGGTGATCATGATCGTGTTTCTGGCGCTGGGCGCGCGCAGGCTGGCCGCCAGCCATGTGCTGACCCGTCGCCTCAATGCCATTGAAACCCTGGGAACGACCAGCGTGCTGTGCGTTGACAAAACCGGTACGCTGACCCAAAACCGCATGGCGCTGGCGGCGCTGTGCGTGGGCGACGAACTGCTTGACGTGGCTGCCTTACTGCACCCGAACCGCCTGCCGGCGAGCCCGCTGCCCGAGAACTTTCACGAGCTGCTCGAGTACGCCGTGCTGGCCAGCGAACTGGCGCCGCACGATCCGATGGAGCAGGCGCTGCATCAATTCGCCGGCCTGCATTTTGCGGGCACCGGGCGACTTCACCCGGACTGGTTGCTGGCGCGCGAATATGAACTCTCCGCCGAGCAGCTGGTCATGTCGCACCTGTGGCAAATCGGCACTGGCGCCAACGACGTGGTGGCCGCCAAAGGCGCGCCCGAGGCGGTGGCCGCGCTGTGCCAGTTGCCTGCGCCGCAGCGGGCGCGCCTTGCCGCGCAGGCAGCCCAAATGGCCGACCGCGGCCTGCGCGTGCTGGGCGTTGCCAAGGCCTTGCACCACAGCGCCGAGCGCTGGCCCGAGGCGCAGGCAGCGTTTGAATTCGAGTTTGTCGGCCTGCTGGGGCTGGCCGATCCCTTGCGCCCCGAAGTGCCCGAGGCCGTGGCGCAATGCCAGCGTGCCGGCATCCGGGTGGTCATGATCACCGGCGACCATGCGCGCACCGCCGCCGCCATTGCCAGCCAGGCCGGCATAGTCGGCGGGCAAGTGCTCACCGGTGCCGAAATCGAAGCACTGGCGCCCCAAGCGCTGGCGGGTATGCTGAACCACGCACCCGCCCGGGCTTCAGCGGCTGCGCCCGCACTGCATGCGCAAGTCAACGTCTTTGCCCGCGTCACGCCGCAGCAAAAGCTCAAGCTCATCGAGGCCTTCAAGGCCGCCGGCCACGTGGTCGCCATGACCGGCGACGGCGTCAACGACGCGCCAGCGCTCAAGGCCGCCCACATCGGCGTCGCCATGGGCCAGCGCGGCACCGACGTGGCCCGTGAAGCGGCTTCGCTGGTGCTGCTGCAAGACGACTTCACCGCCATCGTGGGCGCCATCCGCCTGGGCCGGCGCATCTTTGCCAACCTGCGCCAGGCCATGGTTTACACGCTGGCCGTGCACGTCCCCATCATTGGCCTGACCATGCTGCCCGTGCTGTTCGGCCTGCCGCTGCTGCTGGCCCCGCTCCACATCGCGTTTTTGGAACTGGTGATTGATCCGGCCTGTTCGATTGTTTTTGAAGCCGAGCAAGGGCGGGGCGAAGGCCAGGCATTGATGGCGCAGCCGCCCCGGCTATACGGCGAGCCCCTGATCGACCGTCAGCATGTGCTGGAGGCCTTGTTGCAGGGCATCTGGGTGGTGTTGATGGTGATGGGTCTGGACATCTGGCTGCTGGCGCAGGGCAGTTCTGCGGGCGACGTACGTACAGCCAGTTTTGTGGCGCTGGTGACGGCCAATGCTGTGCTCATTTTCCCCACCCGCTCCCGGTGCGGCAATTGGCGGCAACTCTTCACCGGCCTGTCGGCCACGCCACTCTGGGTGCTGGCCGCGACGCTGTCAGCACTGGTGGCGGTTACCGGCGTGCCCGTGGTGGCTTCCGCCTTTGACTTCGCGCCGATTTCGCCGCTGTTGTGGCTGCTGGCCTTCAGCGTCGGTCTGGCCATGCTGCCGGTGTTTCAGCTTTCCAAGCTCGCCTTGCGTCGTGCGTGGTGCCCCGCCGGTGCTCAATAGCAAAGGGCATGAGGCGCTTTTTGTTTTGGGGTTCATTTTTTGTTAACAAAAAATCCTGATTCGGCGCAGCTCTGAAGGTGGCCCTGGCCGCCGCGCTACGCCGGAAAGGCGAATGAGGGCTGTAAGCGGGCACGCACATTGCTTTGTTTGAACGCGCGGCCCTTGTAGATTGCGCCCTGAAAAGGGTCATTAATCGCCGCGTCAAACGAGGGTTTCCCCCGTTCTTTTTCGTCGGGAATTTTGTAGACAATAAATTTTGTTAACAAAAATATGGAAGTTTGGTGAACATGGTCAAGCGGCGGTTTTCAGCACGATGAGCAAGCGGCAGGTCAAGGCCGTGGGCGAGCACCCGGCGGGTGTTGCTGCTGGTACTGTGTTGCCGCGGGAGGACAAGGACGAAGTGCGGGTTCAGCAAACGCTGGCCGCCGCCATTTACGAGCACCGCTTGCCCCCTGGCACCAAATTGCCGGAAGTTGATTTGGCTCGCATCCTGGGCACTTCTCGCGGTACCGTGCGCAAGGTCTTGGACCGGCTGGCCAGTGAACACCTGGTCGAGCAAATTCACAACCGGGGCGCCTTCGTGGCGCGTCCCTCGGTTGAAACAACCCGCAACGTCTACGCTTTGCGCCGAATTCTGGAGGCGGGTGTCGTGCGCAGCCTCGCCAAATGCAATTGCCAGCCTTGGATCAACAGCGTGCGACTGCAGGTGGGTGAGGAGCGCGAGGCTAACCGTGTCGGGGACACCTCCCGCTACATCCGGCTGGCGGGCAAGTTTCACCTGGATCTGGCGGCCGCAACGGGGAATACTGCGCTGGAGGAGCATCTCAAGCGCGTTGTCTCCCAGACCTCGTTGATGGTGGCGCTGTACGACTTGCCTGGCATCAACACCTGTTCGGTGCAGGAGCACCTGGAAATCCTGCGGGCCATTGAGAGCGGGCAACATCAGGAGGCAGAGCGGCTGATGGAAGCGCATTTGCTCGGATGTGAGCGCCAACTGCGTCTGGGCGATGAGCGTCAGGTCGTTGATCTGGAGCAAGCGCTGGGCGCTCCGCCTGCCTCAGCGGGCCACCCCAAGCCGGCGGTCCGAGCCCAGCCTCGGCGCAAGTTTCTAAGCGCAATTGGGTAGTTTTTGTCTCGATAGTTTTAACCCTGAGGAATAAATCCATGAAAAAGCAACTAGTAGCGCTGGGACTGGCGCTGGCAGTCACGTTCGCTAGCGTGGGGGTGCAAGCCAAGACCTTCACCTGGACGGCATCAGCCGATGTTTTGTCCCTGGACCCATACGCGACGAACAACTCGTTCACCAATGCGTTCATGAACAACATTTATGAAGGCTTGGTCCGCTTTAATGAAAAAGTGGAGATTGAGCCTGCGCTGGCTGAGTCCTGGTCCTCGGTCAGTCCGACCGTATGGCGTTTTAAGTTGCGCCGCAATGTGAAGTTCCATGGCGGCGAAGCCATGACAGCAGATGATGTCGTGTTCAGCTGGCAAAGGGTTCAGTCTCCCGGCTCCATCACCAAGCTCAATCTGGGCAATGTCAAGAATATACGCAAGGTTGATGCGTTCACGATCGATGTGGAAACCACTGCACCATTTCCGCTGCTGCTCAACGAGTTGTTGAGTTTCAACATAATGAGCAAATCATGGTGCGAGACGAACAACGCCAAAGAAGCCAGTGACCTGCAGCAGAAAAAAGAAAATTTTGCGAATCGCAACACCAATGGCACAGGTCCTTTTGTGCTCAAGTCGCGCGAAGTCGATATCAAGACAGTGCTCGCTGCCAACGCCGGCTGGTGGGACAAGCCAAAGCACAACCTGACGGAGATTGCTTTCACGCCGATCCAGTCTGACGCAACGCGAACCTCGTCGCTGCTGTCGGGCGCGGTTGACGCCACGGTGAACGTTCCGCTGCAAGACGTTGCCCGCATCAACAACTCCGGCGCGTTCAATGTGGTCCAGGGGCCTGAGTTGAGAACCATTTTCCTGGGCATGGACCAGATGCGGGATGAATTGCTGTACTCAGACGTCAAGGGCAAGAACCCGTTCAAGGATATTCGGGTTCGCAAGGCTTTGTACCAGGCGATTGACGTCGAAGGTATCAAGCGATCGGTGATGCGCGGTGTTTCCTGGCCCGCTGGCATGGTGCTGGCGCCGCAACTCAATGGCGCGCCAAAAAACCTCAATTCGCGTTTGCTGCCTTTTGATCCCGATGCAGCCAAAAAGCTGCTTGCCGAAGCAGGCTATCCCAACGGCTTCACCGTGGGGATGCAATGCCCGAACAACCGGTATGTCTACGACGAGCAAATCTGCCTGTCCATCATCTCGATGCTAGGGCGCGTCGGTGTCAAGATTACGCCGCAGATCGAACCAGCGGCCAAGTGGAATGTACGACTGAATACGCAAGACGTTTCCCTGTACATGATCGGACATGCCGGCCTGCCCATGGCTGACTCTTATGGATTGCTCGCAGATACAGCGGGTACGCGCAGCAAGACACAAGGTGGCTTGAACGCGGGCGGCTACTCCAACGCGGCGTTTGATGCGGTGTTGCCCAAGATTGCTTCTGAGCTGGACACCACCAAACGAACAGCACTGATGGCTGAGGCTACCGCCATCATCCGCAACGATGTGGCCTACATCCCCTTGCACCAGCAGCCTATCACCTGGGCTGCGCGCAAAGGTGTGGATCTCAAACAGTCTCCAGACAATCAACTGCGCCTTTGGCTGATCACGGCTCCTTAATCGTCTGCGCCTGAAAATATTTTGCAACTAGATCCCGGGAACGTCTGAATCAGGGGTTCCCGGGCCGTTCAGGGCTCCTTTCATGCTTCGTTTCCTTTCGGCTCGCTTGTGGAATGGATTGCTGGTGATGATCGGCGTCTCATTCGTCTCTTTCCTGGTTTTCAACTACATTGGCGATCCGGTCAACAACCTCTTGGGCGAGACGGCCACGGCAGCACAAAAAGAAGCGATGCGTGCCACCTTGGGGCTGGATCAACCGCTGGTGCTGCGCTTTCTCAGCTATGTGCGGCTGGCCTTGAGCGGTGAATTCGGCACCTCCTACCGCAACCTCGAGCCCGTCAGCCAACTTCTGCTCGCCAGAGTTCCCGCCACGCTGGAGTTGAGTTTGTGCGCTGCCGTGCTCGCTCTGGGCGTTGGAATTCCGATGGGGGTTTACGCCGGCATCCATAAAAACTCCTGGTTGGCACACACCATGCAAGTCGTCTCGCTGGTGGGCGTGTCCATCCCCTCATTTCTGACCGGCATCATTCTGATACTGATTTTTTCTGTCGAGCTGAACTGGCTGCCGGCCTTTGGCCGCGGCGAAGTGGTCAAGCTGGGAAGCTGGACCACAGGCTTGTTAACCAGCAAGGGCTTGCTGTCCTTGATCATGCCCTCTGTCACGCTGGCCCTTTTTCAACTCACTCTGTTCATGCGCCTGGTGCGCTCCGAGATGCTGGAGGTGCTGCGCACGGACTACATCAAGTTTGCCCGCGCACGGGGCATCGTGGACCGTTCGGTTCATTTTCACCATGCCCTGAAAAACACCTTGATACCGGTGATCACCATCGGCGGTCTGCAACTCGGTTCGCTGATCGCTTTTTCCATCATCACCGAGACGGTTTTTCAGTGGCCGGGCCTGGGCTTGCTGATTATTCAGGCCATCACCTTTGGCGACATACCGGTTATTGCCGCCTATTTGTTGTTGGTGGCATTGTTGTTTGTCACCATTAATGCTGTGGTTGACATGCTTTATTTTTGGGTAGACCCCCGGGTGAGATTCTCATGAACGCCCACCCTGCAACAGCCGCCACGGACATGGTGCAAAGTTCGACTTGGGCACGCTTTTGGGACAGTGACTTTGTCTACAGTTTCCGGGGTTCCAAAACCGCCATGGCCAGCACACTGGTGTTGCTTTCTTTGATGCTGATCGCCTTGTGCGCACCCTGGATCGCGCCGCAAAATCCGTTTGACCCGGCTGCGCTTGAATTGACCAACGCCCGCATTCCACCCGCATGGCTGGAGGGCGGGCAACTCCGATTTCCCCTCGGGACGGATGGGCAGGGGCGCGACCTGCTGTCTGTGCTGATGTTCGGCATGCGTATTTCATTGCTGGTGAGTTTTAGCGCGACCTTGTTTTCACTGGTGCTCGGCGTCACCCTGGGTCTGATCAGCGGTTATGCAGGCGGGCGTATCGACAACCTGATCATGCGACTGGCGGACATGCAGCTGAGTTTCCCCACCATCCTGGTGGCCCTGCTCATAGACGGACTGGCCAGAGCACTTCTGCCGCGCACGGTGCATGAACAGCTGGCTTTGTTTGTCGTCATTTTTGCTATCGGTATCTCCACGTGGGTGCAATACGCACGCACCGTTCGTGGCGCCACGCTGGTCGAGAAATCCAAAGATTACGTGCATGCAGCCAAATTGATTGGCATGGGCCCGATGCGGATTTTGGTGAAGCACATCCTGCCCAATGTGCTTGGACCGGTGCTTGTCATCGCCACGCTCTCGCTGGGGCTGGGTATCCTGACCGAGGCCACCTTGAGTTTTTTGGGTTTGGGTGTGCCGCCGACATCGCCCTCGCTGGGTACCCTGATTCGAATTGGTAACGAGGTTTTGTTCGCGGGCGAATGGTGGGTCACCGTGATGCCTGGGGTATGCCTGGTCATCCTGGTTCTCGCGATCAACTTGCTGGGCGACTGGCTACGCGATGTATTCAACCCGAAGCTCAAATAGATCGCCATGCCTGCAAAACCTTTGCTGAGTGTTCAAGGCCTGCGTGTGGAGATTCCTACGCGGCGTGGTGTGTTGCTGGCGCTTGACGACATTTCTTTCGATATTTCACCCGGCGAAATCCTGGGCTTTGTCGGTGAGTCCGGTGCGGGCAAGTCGCTCACCGGGATGGCTATTTTGGGTTTGCTGGACCCGCCGGGTCGCATTGCCGGGGGGGAAATCCGGCTGGAAGACCGGCGCATTGACCAGTTGCCCCAGCACGAAATGCGGCGCCTGCGCGGCAAGGAGATCGGTGCGGTTTTCCAGGATCCTCTGATGAGTCTGAACCCCCTGCTGCAAATAGGCGAGCAGTTGATAGAGACGATTCGAACCCATCTGAATGTTTCACTTGCCCAGGCTACGGAACGCGCGTTGGCCCTGATGCGAGCTGTCGGTATTCCAGCGCCCGAAGCGCGCTTTACAGCCTACCCACACCAGTTTTCGGGTGGCATGCGACAGCGCATTGTGATTGCGCTGGCTTTGTGTGCTGAGCCGAAACTGGTTGTTGCAGATGAACCCACCACGGCCCTGGACGTCTCTATCCAGGCGCAGGTCTTGCAATTGCTGCGCAAACTCTGTCGGGAGCAAGGCACCGCCATGCTGCTGGTCACGCACGACATGGGGGTGATCGCCGAAACAGCGGACCGGGTTGCGGTGATGTATGCCGGCCGTATCGTCGAGATTGGTCCGGTGCAGGACGTGATCAGCGCACCCGTACACCACTACACGCGGGGCTTGATGGGCGCCATTCCTTCATTGAGTCCTGTGACAGGCCCGCTGGCCCAGATTGACGGCGCCATGCCGCGCCTGAATGCGCGCCCGAGTGGATGCGCCTTTCATCCGCGCTGTCCCGCCGCGAGCGCGCAATGCGTGGCGGACAGCCCTGCAGTCCACTTACATCAAGGCCGCCAGGTGGCTTGCTGGCATCCGGTTCATCCACAGGAAATTTCATGAGTGTTGCTCCGACAGAGGAGGGTATCGATTCAGGTCGCAGCCCCGACACCGCACTCAAGGTCAGTCAGCTCGGGCGATATTTTCCCGTCAGCCAAAGCGTTTGGCGCGGTGCGCTGGGTGGTGCTCCCCGCTTCGTGAAGGCCATTGACGGCGTTGACTTCCAGATTCCGCGCGGCGAAACCTTCAGTCTGGTCGGTGAGTCGGGCTGTGGAAAATCCACGCTGGCGCGCATTGTTGCCGGCCTTGATAAATCCACCACCGGCACGGTGGACTTTGCCGATGCGGCGCGTCAGGGGCATCGCATCCAGATGATTTTTCAGGATCCCTATGCCTCACTCAATCCCCGCTACAGGGTTGGCACTGCGATTGCGGAGCCCATTCGTTTTCAAAAGCTGCTGCCCGAGTCGGACGTTATCCCGCGGGTGCATGAACTATTGCGCCAGGTAGGGCTCTCGCCTGCCGACGCCGCGAAGTTCCCGCACGAGTTCTCGGGCGGACAGCGCCAACGGGTGTCCATCGCCCGCGCACTCGCCGGCAACCCCACCTTTTTGGTCTGTGACGAACCCACTTCCGCTCTGGATGTGTCGGTTCAGGCGCAAATTCTCAACCTGCTTCGAAAGCTTCAGGAGCAGCTGGGCTTGACCTGTCTCTTCATCAGCCACAACC
>CAJAOB010000312.1 GCA_903941205.1 uncultured Burkholderiales bacterium
CCGTGGCTGCGGGCAATACCGCCCTCCACTTCGATCCACTGCTTGGCCGTGATCTTGCCGGCGCGCCGCTCGTCCCAGTATTTCCAGGTGTCCGAGCCCGAGCCCATTACCTGACCCTTCCAGTTGCCGCTGAGCATGGGCCCGGCCGGCATGTAAATGCAAGGCAGGCCCGCGCTCATGGCGCCGAGCAGCAAGCCCGGCGTGGTCTTGTCGCAGCCGCCCATCAGCACCGCGCCGTCGATCGGGTGACTGCGCAGCAATTCCTCGGTTTCCATGGCCAGCATGTTGCGATACAGCATGGTGGTCGGCTTGACCAGCGACTCTGACAGCGAGATCGCCGGCAGCTCCAGCGGAAAGCCGCCGGCCTGCAAGATGCCGCGCTTGACGTCTTCGACACGCTGCTTGAAGTGACCGTGGCAAGTGCCGATATCGCTCCAGGTGTTGATGATGGCGATGACCGGCTTGCCGACCCAGTCTTCGGAGCCATAGCCGAGTTGCATCACGCGCGAGCGGTGACCAAAGGAGCGCAGATCGTCGGGTGCCATCCAGCGCGCGCTGCGCAATTCGTCGTAGGTTTTGCGGGTCATGGGCTCGGTTCAAATGAAGTTGGGAGCTTCCGGGCCAGCCCTTGGAAGGGCCGTCCCAGCCGGGTTGAACGACCGTCCACGGCAAAACGCCCTGTGCGCGCAGCGGCGCGGTCGAAAAAAATCGCCTGAGAAACAACCCGGGCCTCAGCGGATTAAAGCACTGATATATTAGTGTGTCAAAGCTGGCGTTTCTGCCAAGCATCTGATGGAATCCATCGCCAACACCGTCAAAACCATCAACACCACCGCCCCGTCACCACCGCCCCGTCACCACCGCGCACCCCATGAAAGTTCTGGACAAGCTGGCGCCGCTCAAGCTGGACCGCACACGCCAATCAGCGCCTCAAGTTTTTGAGGCCCTGCGGGAGGCGATCGTGTCGGTGCAGCTCACGCCCGGCACCGTGCTGCAACGCGGCGAACTCGCCGAGCACTTCGGTTTGAGCCAGACGCCGATCCGGGACGCCTTGCAGCGCCTGGGCGACGAGCAGCTGGTCGACATCTTTGCGCAACACGCCACCGTGGTCAGCCGCATTGACGTGTCGGCGGCGCTGGAAGCGCATTTTTTGCGGCGCGCCGTGGAGCTTGAAATCCTCAAGACGCTGTGTGAGTTGCCCGAAACGCAGCACAGCGAACTCATGACCCGCCTGAACGCGCATCTGCAAATGCAGGAAAGCACGCTCCAACCGCTGGACGTGCACCGGCTGGCTTTGTCCGACCAAGCCTTTCACCGAGAGATGTACGAGGCCGCGGGTGTGGCCTCGCTCTGGGCTCTGGTGCGCAGGCAAAGCGGCCATGTAGACCGCTTGCGCCACCTGAACCTGCCGGCCGAGGGCAAGGCCGAAGCGATCGTGCGCGACCATCGGGCGATTGTGCAAGCCTTGGCAGGCCGTGCGCCGCAAGAGGCGCAAGCCGCGCTGCGCCGCCATCTGGCGGGCACGCTGTCCTTCGTTCAAGACATCAAGGACCGCTTCCCGGCATGGACCGTCTGACAGGATCGGGGGCGGGATGCGGGCTTGAAGATGTTGCGTGCCAGGGCGGCAGGACGGCAAGGCGCATCGTCGTCAAAGCGCGACATGGCGCGTCATGGCGCGTCCTGGTGTTAGCGCCCGACCTTGAGAGTTTGAAACGTTTTGCGGCGGCAGGCCAACAGGCAAAAAACTGCCGGAGCTGACTCCGCTCATCTCGTCAATCCCGTCAATCCCGTCAATTCAGGCGAGTCAGCGACTTCCGCTGATCCCTCACGGCGCCACGCTGGCGCTGTCTTTGCAGCGCCGGCAAGCCAGCCGAACCGCCGCCGCCACCGGGTCGATCACCGGAACCCCCAGCCGCCTTGAAATCGCCGCTGCGGCATGGGCCAGCGGCCCGCCGCCGATCACGATCACCTCAGCGCCGTCTTGCACCAGCGCCTGCTGACAGGCTTGGTACAGCGCTTCTTCGAGCTTTTCGGGCGTGTCCAGCGCGTCATCCACCGCGCCCGATGTGAAGCGGATGGACGCCAGTTGCCCGGCCTGGCCATGGGTTTGGGCTGCCTGCATCAAGCTGTCGTGGAGCTCAGGCGTGACGGTGACGATGGAAAAGCGCCGGCCGCCCAGCGCGGCCTCCGCAATGCTGGCCTCGGCCAGCCCGGTCACCGGAATCGAAACGCGCTGGCCAATGGCTTGCAGGCCTGGGTCGCCAAAGCCGGAAACGATCAGGGCATCGCAGCCGTCTTGGGCCACTGCCAGCGCAAACGGCAGCATCTGGTGGGCGGCGGCCTCGAGCGCTGCGGGGGTGGTGATGAAAGGCTGGCCGGCAGGCGCGGTATGGCCCGCTATGCGCGCATCTGCGGGCAAGGCGCGACGCGCGCTGGTCAGCATCAGCTCGGTGGCGGCTGCGCTGGTGTTGGGGTTGAGCAAGGCAATGCGCAAGATCTTGGGCGCGCCCGAGTGACTCGCCGGCAAGGCCGCCGCCACCGCGCTCATGGCTGCGCGCCTTCAGCCAGCGCTGCGGCGGGCTCATCAACCCGCCAGCAAGCCGCCTGGCTGGCGCCGGCCACAACCCGCAGTTCGGGCAGCTCTTGCGCGCAGCGGTCCTGCGCCTTGGGGCAGCGCGGCCGAAAGGCGCAGCCCTTTGGCAACTCGGCCAGATTGGGCGGGGCGCCGCCTATGCCTTGAATGCGTGTGCCGCGCATATTGCCGTGCAGCGTTGACGCCAGCAGCGCCTGCGTGTACGGATGCTGCGGGCGCTTGAGTATGTCGGCGGCCGTGCCGATTTCAACAATCCGGCCGGCGTACATCACGGCCACGCGGTCGCAGATTTCAGCGGCCACGCCCAGGTCGTGGGTGACAAAAATCGCGCTCATGCCCAAGCGCTGCTGAAGCTCCCTGAAGATCAGCAAGACCTGGATCTGCACCGTAGCGTCCAGCGCCGTGGTCGGCTCATCAGCCAGCAGCAGCTTGGGATTGCAGGCGATAGCCAGCGCGATCATGGCGCGCTGGCGCATGCCGCCCGACATCTCGTGCGGGTAGTTTCCCAGGCGCTCGGCCGGTGATGGGATTTTCACCATGCCCAGCAACTCCAGCGCACGCGCACGCGCTGCCTTGCGGCTGCAACCGGTGTGCCACAAGACCGCTTCTTCAATCTGCTGGCCGATGGTGAACACCGGGTCCAGCGCCAGTCCGGGGTCTTGAAAGATCATGGCCGCCGTGCCACCGCGGTAGCGCCGCAAGGCCGGGCCGCTGAGCGACTGCAAGTCCTGGCCGTCGACCTGCATCTGCCCGCTGATGGTGCTTTTGGCGGGCGGGTGCAGGCGCATCAGCGCGCGCATGGTGACGCTCTTGCCGCAACCGGACTCGCCGATCAGGCCCAGCACCTCACCGACGCCGACCTCGAAACTCACGCCATTGACAGCCGAAATGGGGCTGGCGCCCTGGTGAAAAGCCACCCGCAGGTCACGCACGGCCACCATGGGCTGGCCCGAAGCAAGTGACGGTGCGGGCGCAGGTGCGGGTACTGCTACTGGCGCAGAAATAGGCTTGGAATCGCTCATGCAGCACCTTGCGCGGCAAGCGCCATGGAATGACCGGAAGCCGGCGACAGGATATGGCAGGCCGCGCTGTGCACGGGTTCAGCGCGGCCGGCACTGGCGGTCGGGCCTGCGGCACCGGCCAGCGCCGGCTCGGCAGTTGCGCAGACCGCTTGCGCATGCGGGCAGCGGGTCCGGTAGCGGCAACCCGAGGGCGGGTCAATCGGGCTGGGCGGATCACCGGTCACCGGCGCGCTGAGCGTTCGCGAGCTGGGGTCCATGCTGGGCATGGAAGCCAGCAAGGCCCGCGTGTAGGGGTGCTGCGGACGGGCATAAACCTGCGCGGCCGAACCGGTTTCAACCACCTTGCCCAGGTACATCACCATGATCTGGTCGCTGATGTACTGCACCACGTTGAGGTCGTGCGAGATGAAGAGGTAGGTCAGCTTGAACTCATTCTTGAGGTCTTGCAGCAAGTTGAGCACCTGGATTTCGACCGACTTGTCGAGCGCCGAGACAGCCTCGTCAAAGACGATCACTTCCGGCTGCAGGGCCAGGGCCCGCGCGATGTTGACCCGCTGGCGCTGGCCGCCCGAGAGCTCGTGCGGGTAACGCCCGGCAAAACGCGCTGGCTCCAGCCCGACCTTGTCCAGCAAGGCGTGCGCCGCCTGCCGGGCCTCAAGCCGGGACACGCCGTGGACCATGGGGCCGAACATGATGGAGGCCTCGACCGACAGGCGCGGATTGAGCGAGGCGAACGAGTCCTGAAAAACCATCTGGATCTTGCGCCGCACCTGGCGCAGCGCCGCCGGGCTCGCGCTGTCCACGGCAAGGCCGGCCGCGGTGATGGCGCCAGCGTCGACCGGAATCAGCCCCATCAGCAGCCGCGCCAGCGTCGACTTGCCGCAGCCCGACTCGCCCACGATGCCCAGGGTCTGGCCCTTGGCCACGGTAAACGACACGCCAGACACCGCATGCACTTCTCGCGCCGGCCCCAGGAGCCGGGCGGGCTTGAGCCGGAAATGCTTGCGCAGGTCCTGCACCGCGACAGCGACGCCCTGCCCGGCCGCATCGGCCGGCAGGCACCGGACCTTTTCAAGCGCTTGCGTCATTTGACCTCCAGGGCGTTGCGCAAGCCGTCAGCCAGCAAGTTAAAGCACAGCGAAACCAAAAAAATGAAGATGCCTGGCAAGGCCGCCAGCAGGGGCTGCGAATAAATCGCGTTGCGCAAGGTGTTGAGCATCAGCCCCCACTCGGGCGTGGGCGGCTTGGCACCCAGGCCAATGAACGACAGCCCGGCCGCCAGGATGATGGACACCGACAGCAGGCTGGTCGCGTAAACCAGAATCGGGCCGAGCACATTGCTCAGCACATGCACGCGCATGATCGTCAGGCCGCTGGCGCCACTGGCCCGTGCGGCCTCGACAAAGTCCATGGAGCGCACCCGCGTTGTCGCACTCTCGGCGACCCGCACCAGGGGCGGAATCAGCACAATCGTCAGGGCCAGCAAGGTGTTGCCAATGCCGGCGCCCATCGCGCCGGTGATGGCGACTGCCAGCAACACCGATGGAAATGCAAACACCACATCGGTCAGGCGCATGATGACCGCGTTCACACGGCCACCCAGAAAGCCGGCGGCCATGCCCAGCGAGCCGCCAATCAAAAGCGCCAGCGCCACCGGCACGGTGCCCATCAACAATGACATGCGCCCGCCGTACAGCAGCCGCGTCCACATGTCGCGCCCGAGTTCGTCGGTGCCCAGAAAGTGCTGGGGCGTGCCCACGGGCTTGAGGCGCTTGAGCACGCTGCCCACCGAAGGATCGTTGCTGGTCAGCCAGGGCGCCAACAGCGCCGCCGCCGTGATCAGGATCAAGATGCACAGGCAGGCCATCGACAAGGGATCGCGCAGCAGGCGCCGCAGCGCGCCTGACCAGTAGCCCGGGTAAGTCAGCTGCACGGACGCTGCGGCCTTCATGAGCGCACCATCCGCGGGTCAAGCAAG
>CAJAOB010000313.1 GCA_903941205.1 uncultured Burkholderiales bacterium
GCGGGATGCGCTCAGTGGCGCCGGACGGCTTCTTGCGGCCCTGTTCTGCATTTTCAAGCGGCTGCTTGAGCCGCGCGATTCGGCGGCCTGACGCGGGCCTTCAGTTTTCTACCAAAGCCCGGCTGCTGCGGGCGCTCCGGCCTGGACCGGTTTATGTGCCTTGAGGCAATGGCGGCGGTCTTTTGCCGAGACTTTCCCGGGGCTATCTTGGGGCCATCTTGGGGCCATGGCCTCGCAAGACCGGCCTCGCTCTGCTAGCATGGTTTTTTTCCATCAAAAAAACGCCATGAAACTCATCGACTCAATCCTCACCCAGTCTGCCTCCATCGCGGCTGTGCGGCGCGACATTCATGCCCATCCCGAACTCTGCTTTCAGGAAGTCCGCACCGCCGAAGTCGTGGCTCAGCAATTGATTGCCTGGGGCATCGCGGTGCATCGCGGCATGGGCACCACGGGCGTGGTCGGCATCGTGCATGGCCGGGACGGCGGTGCTTGCGGGCGCGGAATCGGTTTGCGTGCCGACATGGACGCGCTGCCTATGCAAGAGTTCAACCAGTTCGCTCACGCAAGCACCCATGCCGGCAAGATGCACGCTTGCGGTCACGACGGCCACACCGCCATGCTGCTGGCGGCGGCGCAACATCTGGCCAAGCACCGCAATTTCGACGGCACTGTCTACCTGATTTTCCAGCCGGCTGAAGAGGGCGGCGGCGGCGCCCGCGAAATGATCCGGGACGGCTTGTTCGACAAATTTCCAATGCAAGCCGTCTTTGGCATGCACAACTGGCCTGGCTCCGCGGTCGGCACCTTTGCGGTCAGCGCCGGCCCGGTCATGGCCTCGAGCAACGAGTTCAAGATCACGGTGCGCGGTAAAGGCAGCCATGCGGCTTTACCGCACAACGGCATCGACCCGGTGCCCGTCGCCTGCCAGATGGTTCAGGGCTTTCAGACCGTCATCACCCGCAACAAGAAGCCGGTGGACGCCGGCGTCATCTCCGTCACCATGATTCACGCGGGTGAAGCCACCAACGTGGTGCCCGACTCCTGCCAGTTGCAAGGCACAGTCCGCACTTTCACGCTGGAGGTGCTGGACCTGATTGAAAAGCGCATGCGGGAAATCGCCGAGCACACCTGCGCGGCTTTTGGCGCCACCTGCGAGTTCGAGTTCTCGCGCAACTACCCGCCAACGGTCAACAGCGCGGCTGAAGCTGACTTTGCCCGCAAGGTCATGGCGGGCATTGTGGGTGCCGATCAAGTGTTTGCGCAGGAGCCGACCATGGGCGCTGAAGACTTCGCCTACATGCTGCAGGCCAAGCCCGGTGCCTATTGCTTCATCTCGAACGGCGACGGTGCACACCGGGAGATGGGCCACGGCGGCGGGCCCTGCATGCTGCACAACCCGAGCTATGACTTCAATGACGACCTGATTCCGCTTGGTGGCACTTATTGGGTGGAACTGGCTACGCAGTGGCTGGCCGCGCCGCCGCCAGTAAGCGCTTGAATGTCGGCTTGAACGCCGGCTTGCATGCAGCGCGGCTGCCGGCTGCTTTCAAACGGTGTAGTTCAGCGCCATCCGCCCGCCGTCTGCCACGACGATCTCGCCAGTGATGTAGCTGGCCGCGTCGCTGGCCAGATAGGCCACGGTATCGGCAATCTCGGCCGGCTCGCCCAGACGTTTCAGGGGCGTGCGACTCATGATGCGGGCCCTGGCTTCTTCGCTGGTGAGCACCGCTTTGGCGGCGAGTTCGGTGGCGATGGTTCCGGGTGCCACGGCATTGACGCGAATGCCTTTGTCGGCCAGTGCCAGCGCCATCACTCGCGTGAGCTGGTTGATGCCGCCCTTGCTGATGTTGTAGCTGGCGATGCTCGGAATCGCCAGGGTGGCATTGACCGAGCTCATGTTGACGATGCTGCCGGAGCCGGCTTTCGCCATTTCGCGGGCCACCGCTTGCGCCACCAAAAACGCGCCCTTGAGGTTGACGCGCAGCACGGCGTCAAAGTCTTCCTCGCTGATGGCCAGAAAATCGCAAGCCTTGAAAATCCCCGCGTTGTTTACCAGCACATCGATGCGCCCATGGGCTGCCAAGGCGGCAGCCACCATGGCCTCGACCTCTGCTTTGTCGCCCACGTCGCAATGCAGGTAAAGAGCGCCAAGCTCGCGTGCCAATGCCGCGCCGCGCGCATCGTCAATATCCGCCACCACCACCTGAGCGCCTTCGCGCGCAAAGCGCCTGCAGCAGGCCTCGCCAATGCCTTGCGCGCCGCCCGTCACCAGGCAAACGCGGCTGGCCAGGCCAAATGAAATCAGGGGGTTTGTCACGGTGTGCGGTGCAAGAGAGTTCATGGCCCCATCGTACTCGCCCCGGTGTTTTGCTGGCTCCGGGCTCGCGCCAAAGACGGGTCAAGCTCCCGCCCCGCGATTCGGGCTACCGGTCTTACTTGTTCAGAATGAAATTAGGGAGCCACATGACGATGCCCGGGACATCCATCGTCTCCACGATCCTCCAATCGTGCACACGATGCCAGCTTCATCAGTTGGACTCAAGATGGGTTGACCGGATGGATACGTTTCGGGCGCACTGGGCACCACGCTGCCCGCAGCACATCCCCGCGCTTCCCCACGGAAACGCCAAAGAAGAGGGCCCGGAGAATTTCCGAGCCCTTGTAAATGGTGGTGGGATGGCACATCGCATCAAGCGACTATTGAAAGTACGGAATCGAAGCGCTGCGGGCTGCTGCGAACCGGTGCGAACTCCATCGAAACGTCCGCGGTTTTGTCAACCTGCAAGCAGGTTTTTCAGCCATGCTGGTCGCCGGGAACGGGCATCAAACTCGTCTGCGATTGGATGTCAGTTCAATTCCCAAATCCGGAATCAAACCCGCGTCCGCATGGCGGTTCAGATCGAGGGTTCGGCGGCTGCGTCATTTTCAGCTGCACGGTCGGTGAGCCTGCGAATCGTCAGAACGCAGCGTTGTTCAATCAGGGTATTGATTTGCTCAACCACGGCGTTGCCAGCAAAGCTGTGTCCGAGGTCAGATTGGAGCTTGCGCGCCGCCGCTGGCAGTAACCTTGCCAATTGCAGAACACGCCGTTTGGCCAGTGCCTTGGTAAAGCCTGCGCCTTCGGCGAACTGCTCCCAGTGCCGCGCCTGAACTTCGCTGAACTTGTACTTGCTGCCGATTTTCATTGCCAACTTCGGTGTCAGTGTTGGATACACCGCCGTCGAGAGCAGGTCGTAAGCCGGTGCCAGAACGGGCGCCTTCCCTGTGTGCAGCAGAGAGAAATTCTTGGCGTGCGCATCATGATTGCCGATCAGCGCATTGAAGATGACGTAGTCGAGTAGTCGCAGGACTTGCGGCGCACTGGGGCGGGTTGCACTGCGCACCAGATCAAAACACTGCGCCAGATCCGGACCACCTTCATTCTGATACTTCATTTCTGGCACCACGCCCAGTGCCTGGCAGAAGTCCTCTTGATGAAGGCGTTGTCGATGCCCCTGGGCATCGATCAGTCGGTCGTAGCGCTCAACCAGCAGAAACGAGCGATCCAATACCTGGTGGACTTTCGATTTTGCGGGCTTGAGCTGCATGGCCTCAGCCAGTGCCATGCAAAATCCTTCGTTGATCACGCTGTCTTCAACGGTGTGAATGGCCGGTTTCAGGATGTGGGAGCTAGGCGTGCCATTGAGGGGCAGCCCGATGCGCGCACCGTTAAACACCACCGGCAGTTTGTCTTGGGCACCCGCCAAAGAAAGCCGCAAGCCATCTTTGCCTGCCAACATGGGGCGACGCGGCAATTCATCCAGGATGGCAACGACTTCCTCGTCGCTCAGCCATTGAACGTCTTCGCCGCCTATCGGAACAGGCAAAGTCTGCCCCGGTTCAAGGAAGGTTACAGCCCCGGCACATTCGCCGCCGATGTGGTCCAGCAGCGCAAAGTCGTTCTGGCCAGACACCTGAAACTGCTGCGCAATCAAGCGGCGCATTTGCCCTTCGGGTAGAAGACCAGCAAAGAAGGGGCGCGTTTTGCGATCGTCGAATGGCTCCGCTTGCAGGGGCAGCGAGGTGGACAAGGCAACGGCGTCGTTGTGTGACATCCAACCGGGTGCGTAGCAAAAGTTTAGCCGCCCATCGACCAGCGCCAACGTGCCGATACGATCGGCGAAAAGCCAGACTTCCAGCTCATGCGCCACGGCCGTCATCCTCTCGTTGATCGTCGGAAGCAGAAGATGGCAATCCACTCAACTGAACCTTACCGCCCAGGGCATCGATGACCCGCAGCACGTTTTCCAGCCGCAAGGTGGGCTTGCCTGCTTCAAGGTCGACAATGAAACGCACACCCACGCCAGCTGCCAGCGCCAACTGGGGCTGGGTCAGCCCGAGTTGCTTGCGAGCGGTACGCAGCGTACCGCCGAGTTGTTGAGGTGATCGAATGGATGTCATGGCTTGCTAAGTTTCCCGTTCGGGAAATTATCAGCCGCGATTGGACGATGTGCAAGCGATATTTCCCGATTGGGAATTTTCGGTGTGGTTAGGGCCTGATTCGGTCTTTTGTTTCCCGATCGGGAAACAAAAGATCGCTCGAAATTACAAATTGACACCCACTTACACCCAATGTGGCGCGGTTTTCAGAGCTACGCCACAACCTCTTCTTTGCGGCGAATGGATCAGTGCCAAATATCGCTTGGCTCACGCGCGGAACGGCGCCTTCATGGACTCCTGCCAACTCATTCGGAAGGAGACCAAAATCCCCGGCGGCCACCCAAAGTGCTCCACTTATGGCCACCCAAACTGCCCCACCCGGCCAGGGGTGATCTGACGCATTAAATCTGTTGTGTAGCCCCCCCAGGCTGGGCGGCAAGACGTTACTTTCAACCCCCTCATCACAGAGGGGATCACAGGAGTGAACGTTTTGAAGCCACACTTGCAAACCACTATTTGGACGCTGCTCAAGGCCAATGCCAGCCAGCGAGAGATCGAGC